>WJIL01000068.1 GCA_014730275.1 Candidatus Lokiarchaeota archaeon
GAAGGCCACCACGGTCATCAAGTTGGAGGGCAGTACACTCGTCCCTATAAGAGCCACCAACGAATCTCGATGCATTGAGGGGAGAGGGAATAGTTCGCTGCTTGATGAAAGCATTCTCATCGTTCACGCTACCGTAGAATAGTGATGGTGAAGTATCCTGAGAGGAATGATGCATGATTCTGTCGTAATAGGGAAAAAGGGGAAATGTCACCAGAAGTAGAAGAATAACTGCAGCGAGTGTTTCATTTGCTGTTTCTGAAGAGCGTTCACTACACATTTCCATCATTCACCTCTTCACATGAGAATAAAATGTTCTTCCTCTCCGGATATCTTGATGGTCTTTCTCATAGGGTAACTCCAGTGTCACCCAATATCACACAATCATCCCCTATCTCAGGATATGAGGAGTCAGCATCATTGAAAGCTTGATCGACAGTATCGCCATCTGCAAGCGCATCCCAGAACACTTCAGTGAAGTCAGTACCATCAATTGTATCTACCGCGCTATCGAAACCGATCACTGCATTTTGGTAGTAGGTTCGACCGTCTAATGTGGTCCTTTTGGAATTCCACAGGAACTGATATGACACGCAGTCTTCTTCATGGCCAGGAGATACCAATCCCGAATAGCAGTGGAGCAAATATACCAGATACCTAGATGGCGCATTGGTAATATCACTTGCGTACACGTACCTTTGATAGTCATCGTGTCCTGATATTTCGATCCGGTTCTTTGTTCCATCGACACTTCCATGCCCGGTCGAGAAGAACACGTAACTTGAGGAAGCAGAAAGCCATTCGCTCTTGGAGGGTAGATTCAGCTTGTTTGCACTTACTAGTTCATCATCCATGATTTGAAAAACATAATCCATGATATCATACATCTGATCTCCAGGGTCTTCATTCACGACATCAGTATTAGTGCTCTGTCCTTCGTACTCAACCAAGAATGGTCCAGTTCTTATGAAGGAACCATCAACCGCTGAAATCCAGAACTCACCAAAATCGTTGACAATTATCCAAGCCAAAGTAGCCGGCTTGGAACAATTATCGGAGGAAACCCATTGAAGGCCGATTGATCGTTCGGATTCAAGACTACAGGATGTATATCCGATCTCGTGCAGATTCTCGATAGCCTCACGTTGAGAAACCTCAACGACAGGTTGTGCAAATTCATCTGTCCACCGCCTTGAGAAAGAGAAGACTCTTCCTGTATTGGGATGAACCTTGATACGAATATAGTTATCATGCACATTGTAACCCTGGATCGATCTGCCAAATTCAACAAGCCAGCTATCGAAGCGTTGCTCTACTAACCGAACGCTGGTCGCAGGATGATCATCAAATATATTGTTTAACCAGTCATAGGCATAAGTAATGGCATCAGCCCTTGAAATATCCCAGTTTAACATATCTTGGTGAGATACAATTGGAGAAGTATCCAGATAGTAGACGAGCTTTAACGTAGATGCATCTACTCTAACTTTCCGTACGTAATCACCTTTATCCCATATGAACGACCAAACAAGCTCGCCTGTTCGTACGTCAGGTTTAAGCTTAACCGAGCGAAGATTCCAGAGAGAGTTGATTTCTGCAATGTCATAGGCAATTTCCGCTGCATATAGTCCCTCTGATTCAACGGTAATGCCATTAGAAAGGAGACTTTGCAAGGTGTCTCCGTCAAGTTGACCCTCGTATGTAGTAGTTCTTACATCAGGAGTCGCTGCAAGGACTAATCCTCCTAATATAAGAAAGCACAGAAATATTGAGAATTTCTGTTTGGTTTTCACGTACACGACCTCAAGTTTATGTGTAATTATATCTTTAATAGTTTTATGAAAATTTCAGTCGATTCCAGCTAGATTGGCTTGAAGACCATACCACCCCTAAGAATTCCATCTTGAACAGCTTGCCAAGTGAATCCACCACAAGGAGACCTACATCAGCACACAGTGCAGTGAGTATGTCACGATATCCAATCATATGGTCTTCATTCAGCTGACATTGCGGTTATGTTTGATATTATTACATCAAATTCGATAAATCGAAAGATAGCAGAGCCATGGTTCCAGTATTCGATAATTCTTAGACGAGTGAAAAGTCCTGCCTAGTACACTACTCCGCAATTTTTTTAACTGCGGCATTACCTCAAGAGAATGCGATTCTGCCGCGGTAGATCAGTTGGGAGATCGCACGGCTGAAGACCGTGTTGTCGTCGGTTCAAGTCCGACCCGCGGCACCATTTTCATAGTAGATTAGCCTGGGAAATCGCACGGCTGAAGACCGTGTTTTTCGCTCGTTCAAATCGGGCCCTCGGCACCATCTTCCTTATTTTGAACGAGATGAACCCGGCGAGAGGTGAAAGGCCATTCAGACGTTTCTGCCCTACGAGGATTTCGAGAAGACAGCGAAAGCGCTCGACAGGAAACGCCTTGGGAAGCAGCGGGTGGAGGCGATGCAAATCGTCAACGCGCTCACGACTGGTCGGAGTGGCTGGTACAATCACCCTGCCGTGCAGATGTGGAAGGGATACGTTGAAGCCCTGAAGCACTACTTCAACGCGATATCAAAGGAATGGATCAAGAGGGGGTATGAGCACAACATCGGCTTCTATGATGTTGAAGAGTCCGAGGTCGAGTATCCGCCGTGGTTGGGCGATGAAGAGTTCCACAAATCTCACAGAAGCAACCTGTTACGGAAGGAACCCGAGTATTACCTACAATTCGGATGGGATGTGCCGGACGACCTACCGTATGTGTGGCCCGGGCGAAAATGTGAAAGCGAGGAGTAATCCAACCTCGGATTGGCAGCCCTGCATGAGAGCTATTCCTGAGCGCCACCAAACGGAATCTGTACCTATCACGGTCGATTATCAATTTTTCAATCAATCATTTTGTGGCAGATTGATGCGCCGTAGGACTGCCAGGAGCAAGAGGGATGTAACAAGCGCAATGGCCCCTGCAACCGAGTATACGACTCGGAGACTCGAAGTGAGTTCCCAGACGACTGCTCCAAAAAACTGAGCGGCCATGCCCGTTATGCCCATAAGCAGATCATAGGTCCCCAAAGCCCTTCCCTTGGTTTCTTCTGATACAACTAGGACAAGAATGCTCCGCTCTGCACCGATCCAGAGCACAAAGGGTATTGCCCAGGCGAAATTGATGACATACAGCATCAGTGCTCCACCTCCCACGCTGAACCAGAAAAGGATGAATGCATTCCCAACCACGCCCACCAAGAGTGCTCCCTTCAGATTTCTATCCGCAGCAAGGCTCGCTGGATACATGATTATGGCACTGGTAAGAGAGAACAGACTCCAAGTCAAACCATAGGTGACAGTATCAACAGCCCAGGGGCCAATCGAGAGATTGCCAAGAAAGGGGATGGATGTGTTCCAGGCGAAAAGGAATCCAATCATTGCCGATGTCAAAAGCCAGAAGCCGCGTCCAAGGTCTCGTACAGCAATCTTGGGCCCGGCACGAGCCTTCTCGATGACCTCAGAGCTCAGTGACTCTCTGATGAGAAAGAAGGTGGAAATGCATGCAACAATGGAAGCGATTGCAGCAAGGAAATGGATATCGCCCGACCCATAACCTGAATTGAGAAGGAAAGAACCAATGATTGGTCCGAGGGCATCCACAAACCAAAGCGGCATCATGACCATCATGAGTCGCCGTGCAGGATTGAGACCCTCGTCAGCTGCAATCTCATCAGCCGGTATAGCTCGCGACATGAGCCTTGACGTACTGATGCCGAACCAGACCAGACCATACTGCATGGCAATCAGGGGCCAAAGTGGGAAATAGGACAGTGTGAAAAGGCCGATAATGACAGGCACAAAACCCAGTATGATTGTGTATCGTCTACCGACAAAGTCAGCGATGTAGCCAGAGACGACGCTCGCAATCAGCCCAGCAAATGTCGCTACGGAAAACACGAATCCAATCTGCCACGGCTGTAGGAAACCCTCGAGGAAGATACCAAACTCCCACTTCCACAGAGCTATTGAGAGCTGGGATATGCCCATCACAGCAGCTAAGCGCCACAAGTTTGGGCTCAGACCGAGACGTCCCGGACGTGAATCAGCATCAAGGGCGGCTTGATTGCTGTCAGCAGTCCACTTGTCCTCGGTCATAGGGAGATTCCCATGTGTTGTTACTTATGTTAGTGTCGTTTACTGTACTTGTCAAAGCATGACACAGGGGATTCGACTTGCTGGCTAGAGAAACAATAGAGGAGCACTCTTATCGTTGCCATGATTCTGTAGCAAGTTTTAACAGCGATGTGATTTGACGGGATGTTGAAGCCTGTTGATTTCGCCCTGCACAGGTGAGGATGTTTGTATTGATGAAAAAGGATGCAGATGATCTCGTTACAGTCCGTATCAAACTGATTTCTGAAGACGCCAATCTCCCACAAGCAGCAAAACCTGGGGACGTGGCGTTCGACCTCCATTCGGTTATCGAGACAACACTGGAACCTGGCGAACGACAAGCCATCCCAACAGGGCTTGTTATGGAGATTCCGCGTGGATACGAGGGACAGGTACGTCCACGCAGTGGACTGGCTTTGAGAAACGGGTTGAGCGTGGTCAACAGTCCGGGTACGATAGATAGTGGCTACCGGGGTGAGGTTAAGGTAATCGTCATCAATCACGGCAAGGAACCGTTTACCATCACAAAGGGTATGCGGATATGCCAGCTCGCCATCAGGTCAGTGCCCAGAGTCAGGTTCGAAGCGGCAGAGGAGCTCTCTATCTCGGATCGGGGAGAGGACGGCTTTGGCAGCACAGGACTCTAGCTAGGAAGAGAGAGGCAGAACGTGAGTTTGGTTAGGAATCGGGCGGCATCAAAACTATGGACTCGTCTGGGTATTTTACTCAGAAGAAGTATCTGGCATACCAATAGTCACCTTCAGGTACAATGTTCGGTTGTAACCACAAAACAAGCTGTGAATGCTGAGGACGGAGGTACCCCTTCTCTGAGGCTCCATCTCAAATCCTGGCAGCTCTAAGTGCGCATAATGCAATCAGTCATACCCGTTCGTCTATATGAACGATGAAATACTCACTGTTGCTTTCCTCTATGCCACAGTATGACCAAAGCTGCTACAACTCCTGCTGCGATTCCCACGTAGGGAAGAGCGCGCAACGGACTTGGTGGGATTGCACCACCCAGATCGAGATGTATTTGCGTACCATCTACTTCAGCTTGTCCACCTTCGATTTCCACGTAGTAGGTGCTATCCCAACCATCAGGTGTCCGGGTGAAATTGGCCGCTATCCTGATGATGTCGGGGCCGCACCGTATGGATTGTCCGTTTGCAAGATAGACGGTCAGGTTTTCAATCTCAACAACATCTCCTATCAGACTCAAGTTATCCCAGTCTTCAGGAGGAACCAATGAGCCCCAGCCTTCTCCCCTCGTTTCAGTCCATGCAGCATATGGGCGCCAACTCTTCCAGCCCGGCGTTCCATTCTGCCACTCATTGAACACTGGGATTGAGTCCCTGTAGGCAATTGCATAGTCCCTGAGCATACCGAAACCCAAACCTTCGATCTGTTGTGCCACAGGAGCGTTGACGATTTCGGCACGTAGGAGGCTTATTCCAAAGCCAATCATTGGACCTGATGAAGTGTCTTCAGATTCAGCGTAAATCATGGCACTGGCAGCTATGCTGGATCCAGTTGGACCATCGGTGACAATTACCTCAAACGTCACGTTTCTATGGGATGACAGGGGAAAATCTGGATTGTCCCAATCATCAGCTTCGTTGTGCGCAGGTATGGTGGCGCACTGCGTTTTTTGAGTAAACGGTATAAATATACCCGAGAGCAAGATAAGTGACAGAAAGAGTACCCTTCCCAGAATAAATAGGGGATATTTCATCGGTTTGGTAAATTGACTTGTTGTTATAGTCATTTTCATTACCTGCAATCGGGTATATTCATTTATTGATAGATGACGCTAGTTTCAGCTTCTCAGGTCGAAGGTTAAACCCCAACCATGTTGGGTTCCAGAACTCCAGCCCCAATTATAAACTGCCCATTCATGATATGCATCGTCATTTGAATAGAAGGTATATACGGCTGTGGTCTGCTCATAATGACCTTCCAAGTCCGAAAAACTTGCAAGTTCAATTTCCCCGCCCCAACCATGCCATTGTCCTGTTAACGTCACACCCACATCGAAACCAAAACCAGTCTCGTCGAAGTCCTGATACTTCTTCTGCTTCCATGCATATGCGTGAAGCGTCAGCCAATTATCATGACTACTCTTGGACCTCCCAATGTCTGGATAGGGAGCTCTGTAATCCCCTGATAAATCATAAATAGCATCTGGGTACCATTCTTCATGAGTTGAGTATACAATCCAAGGCCACCAATTATGCTGAAGTTCCCAGTATTCATATTTATACAGGAATTTGTAATAAATGGTCCACGAACCTCCGTTGGAAGCCCAATAGGGACTTATTGAGCTTGTAGAGAAGCCACCACAATCATATTTCTGAATCGGTCCCAATTCAACGCTCAAGGCTCTTTCGGTTCCTGCTGAAAACTCCAGCTCTAGTTTAACATCAAGATAGGTCTCTGAACATATTTCCCCAATCTTAACCCAACGATCAAATTCCCGTTCTTCCTTTTTAACCCAAGAAGCACCAAGCCGGTCTGGCCGAGGTTTAAGATTATTAATAGGATCTCGAGAAAGAGTAATATTTGGATCCTCAAGAGATTTTAAGAAAATACCTGCTCGTTTACAACCCATCTGTTTCTGTAATTGTCTTTGAGTAATGGGTTGGCTACGTATAAGTTTCCCATCTCTATAATAATCAAGCTTGATACCGTTCTCGAAACGCACAATATCTACTTCAGGAAGGTCATGTTCCGAATCATACGATTCATCTAATGGGATAAGTTCCGGTATATGCGGATTGTTTCGGACAGCTCCACTCAGTCTCCCTTTAGAATCATAGTATCGCTTCGCGTCCTGAGGGATTCCTAACCGCTCTTCAGTAGTCTGAGCTGCGTCAGACCGAGGAAGAGGTATTACAAATACTGCTAATAGAATTAACACGAGAATAGTGTATTTATGTCTCAATACTATTACCCCCACCTTACACACTACGTATAAGGCTTGAACTGTTATACGCATTCTCATTATATAAGTATCTTTTTTTTTAATTCAGTAAACATCGTAATAATTTGTCACTAATAGGGCACTAAATGGATAATGAGGAGGGAGACACTGATTCTCTAAGATTCCTTCTCAAATCCTGGCAATTCTAGGTGTTATCCGAGTCATATGTTCGGTCCGTTGGCATCAGACATTAGACATAAAGCAGAAGAAGCTAACGTACCTAGTTCAAGAGCGTAGCTGTTACTGGATAAAAGGCGGCTTCGGGAGTGCCGGAGTCTAGCTGGATATAGAAAGACAGAGAGTCAGAACGTCTTAACCATAGCCCAGTTCAATTCGAGTGAAGGCAGGGTATGCACGCTTTTGAATGTTGATACGGTATGATTCCTCATTATCACGGGTGTATCAAGAATATGAGTGTCCGCCCCTGTCATTCATGGTACGTTGGCTTATTGGTCCATGTCATATGCATTGCACAGAATCTTCTGTATCCTGAGACCGGGTCGGGACTTGATTGTCAGTCACCCTGGACTCCTCACATCCATAGACCTGTGTGTTCTCTGAGCTAGTTCATTAGAGTGACAGTTGCAGGATAGAAAGTAGTTATTCCCAAATCATGTTGGCTTTCATCTTCTGTTGCATACGCACTCTCACTCCGCCATATCCAGCCAACATTTTCTTCAATTGTTACATCCCCCGTATGAAAGAGGAATCCGTCCATTTCTGAAGGTAGATTTACATTCAGATAGGTGTGTGCAGCTGGGTCAATAGTGACACTACCCCGCGGACCTATTCTTACATCCATGTCGCCCCTGACCGTCACGTTCTCGGTGAAGGTGAAGTGCATGGTGCCGTAGTAAACCGAACCCTCGCGGTTGAAGACACACTCCTGCCCGTCGATGATGGCCCCATTGTCGTAGGTCACGTGGGCGGTCACGTTCTTACCAAAGATAACAAATCTACATCGTATAGCTATACCAAGGACTACATCGACCCGCTTAAGCCGGTCCCCTACGATTTCTACCCGGGCACCATCGTACTTCTCTTCGAAGCTGTAGCCGGTGGTGTCCGGATATTTCTCTACATCGATGGAATACAGCAGCGAGCTGTCGTTGACGAAACTGATATTGATGGTCATGTCGTCTGCTTGAGCGAAGATAGTAAAATCATCTTGAGTACTTACCTCTTTCTCGTAGTGTTCATGCATTCGAGGGACAAACAGCATGAAGGTGCCCACACCCACGGCTGCTGCCAGAATCACGACCACGATCATCCCTTTCTTCTGTCTCTCGTCCATGCTCCTTCTCTCCTTGTCCCTGTTGCCAGGCATCATATTTAATCCTATCAGGGGGTCAATACTAGCGATGTCGCAATGTTTTTAATCGACTACAGGGCCAGTCAGTACAGTAAGAACCAGGAGTACGATGTGGGCCGCTGGTCTAGTGGCTATGATTCCGCATTGACAGTGCGGAGATCGCTGGTTCGAATCCGGCGCGGCCCACCATTCTTTTTCGAAACAGCACTGACCGGTACAGAATGCGAGTTGCACTATATGCAGAAGTATGGAATGCAGCGTTTTTCTGAATCTACTTATGAAAGTGGAGACCAGTCATGAAACTACATCCAATAATCAGAAATACATGCCAGCGCGCCTCGGATATCGTTTCTCGAAGGTCTTCCGAGCCTGTTTCTCCAGCCGGCTCTGAACCTTTGAGATACTGTTATCCATGGATTCGAAGTTTGGCCTCCTGAGAACCGGCCCACTTAGAAGGTGTTCTGCTTTCGTCTTTTCCAAGTCAGGAGGAGCGATTGGAGATCGCTTCAATATCGACTCAAGACTTGTCCTAGATCTTTCTGGGTCACGCAGAGACTCGAGAATGTCGCTCATATCGGTTTCCGTGATTGGGCGTAGACCGAACTCCGGAATAGATTCGGCAGGCGGAAGATTCCTGTCGGGATTGGGAATTTCCAGACCTGCTCCGGTGAACTTGTTTGGCCCCAAAGAGATAAGTTTGAGCTGAAAAGCAGTTGACGGCCCGCGAATTAGCATGTCTCCTCGTGGAGTACTCAGTACTCTCCAGCCGCGTGGCTTTTGGGAGTATTGCTTCATGATCTGAGGGACTAGCTCTTCAACGGGCTTCGTTTCATCCGAAGTCATTTCGGTTCGTTGTTCTATTCGGAACTGATAATATTAATGGTGGGGCACTTCGGCAGTAGAGGTGTATGAGAAGACCGAATATGATTATGATTTGGCCACAGCAAGTCGTTTCCAGCTGTGTTGTGGAGTTTCGACAGTGCCTTTGATGAGATTGTATTCAGCTTGGAGATGTTCAAGCATTGACCGCATGCGCCTATCCGCTTCGCTAGTCTGTTCATCCCAGCCAGTCGATCCTGACATCAAATCCCCATATTCGAACACATACTTGAAAGACATTGGAAAACCATCCATCTCAACACCGACTGCATGAAGGATAAGACGCCGCAACCGCTTGGAATCATCGAGAAACGGGCTGTCGAAGTATTCTGTGCTATATGTAATAACAGCAGCTTTGCTTGCGAATTCTTTGAAATCCTCATATCGTTCCAACAGTACTGGAGCTATGAACCTAGGTTCCTTCGTATTCATCTTCTTCACCAATTCCGATATGCCCCTCACCCCTCCATTTCCCATGGAGGGTTACGGGACGGGTTATGTCTCTGGAGGCTACAATGCCTCACCATATACAGTATATACTTCACTACATATAAACATATCTATTCTATTATTTGATTCGGTTTTTATAATATATATTGCATGACAGTTAGAACACGTGTTCTAATACAGAAAACAACTGCGGGCAGTAAGAGTGGTATGAAAAGTATCTTTCAGAAGGTGGAGCATACGCGCCTGATACTCTCGATTTGAGCAGCTTTTCTAGTGGCAAAATATTCGAATAGTCGGGAAACAATGTCTGACTTGCTTCGGACAGCTAGTGAGAGGAAGAAATTATATCCCTTCACTTCTTGCTCTAACGCGCGGTTACAGACGTAGAGACGGGGATCGGTTTCAGCTCGCTGTGGATCAAAAGGTGTGGGATTAGGTTCAGCAATATCGTCGGTGGATTCAAGGGATTCTATCTCCTCCACGATACCTGTTGCAAGCATATCCTCGATGCGGTCGATGAGGTCTTCTTCTGCTTCAGCTAACACAAGAAGCAGGGCCTTGACTTCTGTGGTCCTAACCTCATCAGCAGCTCGTTGATAGTAATCAAAGTGATTGAGGGCGGTTGCTAATGCCACGCGCAGCATGTGATCGATGGTTTTCTGGGAGTTCATATGAATAGCAACATAATGTCACAACATAAGAAAGGACTTTCGGTTTTTGTGCAGTAGTGGTGATTCCCTCATTTCTCCTGCAAATACTCCATTATCGTGTGATATTCATCCTTCTTCATCAATTGTTCTATCATTGGAAGTCCCTCGTCTATCAATCGGATGAGTGAATGGAGGTGAATGCCCTCGCTAGCAGCTTTTTCCTCAGCACCTTGCTGTCTATCAACAATAACAGCTACGTGCTCACAATGAACATTCTCCAATTCTCTCCGTTCGATTTCTGCTTGAATCTGTGCTCGGGCAAGTAGCTTGCTTTCCATACCAGTAACAAGGTCGTCAACAATGCACAAAGAATCACCAGATTCTATCACTCCTTCCACGAGAGAGTGTTGACCATACTCCGACAGATACTCCTCCAAATCATCCTGATTTCGGACGCCTAGGACCTTTCTCGTATGGCAGGCAGGAATATCCGAAACCATGGAGACAGCAGTTGCAATAGGTATCCCGGCAAATGCAATACCTACGACTCTGTCAATCTCAGGTATCTCCTGTTCAATCATGGATTTCATGGCTTTCCCAACCAGGTGTAGAGTATTGGGATAGGAACTGAGTATACGGAGTTGAATGTAGAATGGGCTCCACATTCCAGAGACGAGCTCCCAGCCATCCGGGTTATCCCGTACGGAGGTGAGAAGCATCCGATTCTCGTAAATATCTTCCATGATCCGTCTCTTAATCGAATCGTACGAGTGTACCTCAGAGGACAAACACACCACCGAGGCTTCAGAATCCACTCCACTATTAACTATGACTACAGCAGACGAGACCCTAGGAATATCACAAGAGGAAGGTTACCTTCGCCCTGTAAAAATGAATCTGAGTGTGCTGTTTGCTCGAATGAAGCGAGTTGTAAAGGTAATTGAGATAGCAGTTGCAGAAATGAACCGAATGAACCAGCCTAGTGGTTCAACAGGGATGAGCCATCCGAGCAACATTCCTACAAACATGATAACAGGGGCTACGAGATAGAAAACCAGTGGATGCGCTTCATATACCTCCTGAGAGTGTTTTCCGACCCGTAAGAGAAGGCGGCGGATAGTCTCAGACGCTTCTAAGGCCATGTTGGTTGCAAGTGTTACCATGACTGTTCCCAGTGTGCCTGTTGCCAAGTACAACCATATACTGCTTCCATAGTTATCCACCGCCAAATCTACAAATCCATTCATCCGCGAGAGGACAATAAGCAGTGAAGTCCCAGCTGCAAGGGCAAGCGCGTCAAAGGCGGTTGATTCAAACGACCAGGCATCAAGCTCACGATAGTGTCTCGCCTCATTACCGATGATAATGAATGCCGCAGAAAGAAGAATCGCATTGAGATGCCATGGAACAAGCATTGGCTCGAAGGAATCTTTCAGAAAGATTGCTCCATACGATAATGCCCCCACAAGCATCCATCTGAATAATCGTGGCAAGTTTTTCGTTACATAATCCAGACCAACAAACAGAGCCATTCCGAAGTAGAGCACAGGCAAGAACCACAGGTGCAGAGTTAATTTCGGGGGGCCGCTACCATAGAAAAACCAGAATGCCAATTGGGAAGGCGTGAGGGGGAATTCGAAAACTGAAGAAAATGGTACGAATAAAAGAAGTACAACGCCATACAAGCAGAAGTATGGGACAAGTAGCTGTTTCGCTCGTGTTTTCAGAAAGCGCTTGATATTGTTACGGTGTTTGTCGGCATTGTGTGTCACACCAGAGAATATGAAGAATAGTGGAATAACGAAACTGCTCACGTGCAAGGTGATTGGATTGATGTTTGGAATGATGCTGTGAACTAGGATAACAAGTATGACACCAATACCGCGGGTGGCATCTATCCAATCCATCCGTCCGTGTTTTGGTTTTGCAGAATCGCTATTCGGGGCCGACATATGTACTTCAAACTCAAAGGCACGGACACTACTTATTATGCTAATGCATACCGACATGACCGAAACGAGATAGTATCATCCATAGAAGAGATCCAACCACCCGTTTGCCAAGCTTTTTATTTTAATCCGACGGGCAATTCTCTCGGACTCATCAGTAAGAAGCCTTCACTCGAGGTGGTTTCGGGGAAGGCTTATAATCCGTCGAAAGACCACGACTGATGATGAACGGTCCATCAGAAGAATAATGCGCTCGTTGTCTAGTGGCTATGATGGATCCCTGCCACGGATCCGGCCCGGGTTCAACTCCCGGCGAGCGCACCATTTTCTTTTCTTTGAATTGACATCACTAAGTGTGTGATTTCTACTTGACGCAGGTACAATCTACATGTGACAAACCAAGCTACCAGTCATATGCCGCTGCATGAATCATATGCAGTGATATAATGAGGGAACGTCACGAACGAGGAGGATGAAGGTGTGGATGTTGAAAAGGGTCCTTTTCTTATGCACGGGTAACTCGGCGCGAAGTCAGATGGGGGAAGCGTTACTCAAATCACTCAGTGATGAGTACGAAGTTATGAGTGCAGGGACAGATATTCAGTCTGAAGTCAATCCTTTTGCCATCAAGGTGTTAGATGAAAAGGGGATCCAGACTGATGGGCTCCACCCCAAGAAAGTTGATGGATTCACAGACAAATCGATAGATTTGGTGATAACAGTCTGCGATGAAGCAAGACAGACCTGCCCAACCTTTCCTGGAGCAAAAGCAATGGAGCACTGGTCGCTTGAGGACCCAGCAGCTTTTGAAGGAACCTATGAAGAGATGCTTATCAAGTTCAGAGAAATACGGGATGAAATAGAGAGAAGAATCCGAAAGTATCTCATAAACGGTGATTCTAGGATTTTTGGTCAAATGAAGCTCAAGTTGTAGGCGGGGCCATGTTGCCATCTTCGACGACGTACCTCAGTCCTCTGCAGCGTCTGAACAGCCCGTCTCTTCCACCCAGTCGAATTTTCTTTGCAGGACTTTGGTATAAACGTCTCGCCAGTCATAATCAACAGATTCACACCAGTCGTACACAATTTTGGGATGAATGTATGATTTGAGAGATGTATTCAGGTTCCATACGCGTGATTCTTTGGCAAGTTCATAGTCAATTTCGAGTTTGGTCTTTGCTCTTTTAGCCTTTTGAAGGCGTTTCTTAGCACGATTGAGAATCCCTTTCCTTCGCTCGATGCGTTCCTCTGCCTTTTCTTCGGCCTCTTTTCGGGAATCCTTTTTCTTCTCTAGGATTGCTTTGCTTTTCTCATATCTTTCCCTTGCATCGGCTAACCGCTTCTTTGCCTTCTCAAGCTGTTCTTTGGCCCGGTCGATTTTCTCCTGAGCCTCAACCAATCGTTCTTTTTTGGTTCGTTTGGTTTTTCGACGACTCTCTCGGATTTCGCGTTTCCGTGCTCTAGCGGTATCCCAACGTTCTTTGGCCTCATCTCGCTTCTTCCGATATTCTTTGACCTTTTCCCACCGCCGCTCTACAACATCCTCTTGGTCCTTGATGAGCTGCTTCTTCTTTTCGAGTCGCTCCTTCTCTGTTGCCTTGCGGTCTTTCAACCGTTTCCTTTTGTCTTTGACAGCTTCTTTTGCTTTCTCTATACGCTCATCTGCCTTCTCAAGACGTTCCTGGAAGCGTTCATCCCGCTTGTCCCATCCTTTGGGCTCCTGTTTTGTATGGTTCATGATTCTAGCGACTTCTAGGTTCGCCTTCGTAACTGCTTCTTTTTTGATAAAATCAGGATCTTCCTTCTCAACATCGCTTTCTGCAAGCTCTTCTTTGACGGTCTTAGAAGCATGGTAGGTCCTGAAATCCTTTGCAGAGATGTTGGGTGCAACCTCACTCAAGAACCGATTGACATGACTGCTGCTTATAGCAGGAAATAGCTGAGCGAGTTTCTTCGGATCGCCTTTTCGCTCTCCCGCTTCATAGTCCTTGATTCGTTTGACGGCATTATCATGGAGTTCCTTGAATACCTTGTAGACATCTTTGGGGGCTTCAATCTCTTTATGCCATTTGACATAGTCCTTCCCTCTGAAGTCGAATACGATAGAATCTTCGCGGAATGTGACATGTTCAGCTCGAAGAGTTGTAGCGCCTACGGTATCGGCTTCGTCAGGATCCTTTTCGTCTCCAACTCGTAAGCAAAGACGGTCAATCAAATAGCATGCTGCAGCAATCATTCGAGTCTTTGCACTGTCCGACTGTAGGCCTTTGTTGATGTGAGAACGAAACTTCTCAAGCTTCTCTCCTATCTTCAGAGCAGTGTTGAATTTCTCTTCTTCCCGCTTTTGCTTTATGGGAGTGCTATCATGTAACCAGATGTACTTCCATTTCCCCGTTAGTTTATCCTTCCATTTCGCTATCCAGATGCAATCTGGTTTCCAGACTACAGTTTTCCAGTCGCCTTCGGGTACTTCTGCATCTGGGCTCAGATTCAGGGTGATGTCTTCACAGGAAGCGCCTTCCTTCCATCTCCCCCGCAAAGGATGTTTTCCTCGCCCCATGAAGATACCAGAAGGTTCGGTCATGTAATTTGCCAGTTCCATTTTCTGACCGTTTACAATAGCATATCCGTACTGCTCTTTCAATTCTTCCCGTCGAGCCTTCCGTTTCTCCCGAGCTTCTTTCTTCTCTTCTTTTGTCATGGACTCTTTCCTAGCTTTTTCTTCTTTCACGAGTTCGATTACAGGAGAAAAGTCCACATCATCGAGCTCCAAAGGCGGATTGTGTCCAAGTGCTTTGCTAAAGTCGTTCATGAAATTTTCGACAAAAACAGGATCCTCAACATAATCGGTCCCTTGTTTTTTTGCCCATGCGATTGCCATTTGTTCTTGTTGTGCATTCAGCTCGACCTTCTTCCCTTTCACCTCAATTTCTATGCCGCGGGGTTCTGGGGGTTCGAGAACGATTATGCCATTGTGCTCAAGTGATTCCATGGAAATTCCTCATATAGAGTAAGGCGACCAATTGTAGTAGCGTTGAATAGCCGTAACTGAAATCTTCTGAAAACGTGCTCTAAAACCTGTAAACAAAAGGCTTGTGATGCTGTAGCACCCAATGTCAACAATACAGATGCATGTAGACCCCGGGAACATCTCAGTCGAAAGTTTTACTTCATACACGAATTCCTTGGTAATGCCATAATCGGCTTCCTCAATACCTGCATAACTGCGTATATCGGCAAAGGGGGAAATCTCATACCGGTGTCTAGCACCACAATACCTTGCGATGTTGTATCTGAGCATGATGATGCCTTGGAAGCAGATAGATAGCCCATACCAGTTGCATTCCAGTTGATGAATGCAGTAACAGCATAGTGATCAGATGCCGTATAAGCAGGCTCATCGTCAACAACTGTGGAATTGACAAAGCTGTCGACAAAGAAATCATTGCCAACTATGTAGTCAATTCTGAAAGATACTGCTCCATCACGATGACCATAGGTGTGCCCGGGTTTTGTTGGATTCAGAGTCCTATAAACATCAGTGAAGTTGTGCACGTTTGAAGACCGATTGCCATATACAGTGTCATTCGGATAGAGCATCATGGTCATCGGCCCATACCCAAGCTCCATTCCCTCTGGTGCCAAATCGCCAGTATCTGCTGGTGAAAATGAATTCTGATCGCTGAGGTAGAGGATTGGTACATTCCCAAGAGCGTCCATGTAGTTGATAATGCCCTCCATCTCAACCTCTCGCCGGTAGATGTTGGTTTCTCCCTCACTTGCTTTCAGATGCCCTCCAAAAACATGAACTGCTGTCCCATTGATATCGACAACTGCCTCGATGAAGTCATGAGTGACATAGTAATCATCGCCGTTATCAAGTGGTACCACGGGAATCTGATTGAACTCCAGCACGGGGAATCGACTCAGTATTGCCTCCCCAGTTGTGGAATATCGGGTGTTCTGCGCGCAGTAGGCCTCATACGGGAGTTCATCTTCGAAATACGCATTCAGTTCGCTCACTGCAGCGTTCAGACTCTCATTAGCATTGTCGTCCCAAAAGCCAGTCTCAACTACGATAAGAATATCTGGGTTCTCCTGTTTAACCACAGTCTTCCAATCGTTGTTTTTCCCGCTCTCCTTGATATTGTACTCCATGATTTTGAACAAACCATCGAATGGAGGCCGCACCTCGTCGACATTATCAACTGATACCTCGATACTCCTCGCCGCATATTTTCCCGAGCTATCGGACACACCGACACGAATGGTATGTGTTCCGTCCGGATATTCCGTCGTGTTCCACGCGTACAGATTCGATTTGGTAACATTCTTCCCATCTATGAAGATGGTCGCGGTGAGATTCTCTTCGTCAACAACGGAGATGTTAAGCTGTACAATGTCAGCTACTGTGGATCCGGGCTGTGGATTGATAATGCTGATAGCTGGCGCTTCGTTCTCCGGCTCCGGTTGTGGTTCGGAACTCAGATAGAGAAGAATCAGTACTGAAGAGGATACTAGAAGAGCCACAATCAAGACAACTATCGCAGTTCTTTTGGTTTTCATCAGGATATCCTCGAAGAGCATTCTGTTATTTGTGTTTAGAACATATGAGTCGTGTGATATTGCCAACCAATGGCCCCAAGAACTACTTTCTTCCACTATAGGAAGCCCATTTATCAGATCCAAGGATGTTTTTCGTTTCGATTGAGCAATACTCTTAAAGCATGATTTTTCTGCCGTTTACATTGATGAGGAACCAGAAACCGGTTTCCATTTAACGATGCGGCCGTTGTCAAGTGGTTAAGATTCAGGCCTTCCAAGCCTGTGACCCGGGTTCGATTCCCGGCGGCCGCACCACTACTTCTCAACAGATTAAGTCGTAATCTGGCAAGTAGTATCCATATTCACCGTAAAACATGACACCGGGTCCTGTCAAAATAGGATAGAAGCAACAAGCACCAGAAATTCGAAAGCAATGAAAAAGAAGAAGACCTTCATCATGCTAGTAATCTCTTCAAGTTGCTGTCATAGTGCCACTAGTTCAGATTCTATCATGTCGAAATTCTCAGAATCCACCATCGTGAATTACAAATGGGATATGCATTTGTACATGATATTCGCGGGGTCATTCACAATCGAGGAAGATTCTGTAATCGAAGAGGTACTAGCATCTATTGCAATTGTCAGACTTAGCGGCAATGATTTTACACTGTTCAATAATATCCCCGAAAGCTTGGTAGAAGTATCGTGCTGATTCGTCTCGTGCTCTTTTACCTGAATCGGTTAGGGTGTAGATTATTTGTCGGCCGCTTCTTTCGCCCTCGATGAATCCCTCTTCCCTCAAGTCCTTAATTGCGGGATAAATCGTTCCTGGTGTTGGTTTCGTACCACGGCGCTCTGCTATTTTCTCTGCAATCTGTTGACCATTCAGGGGTTCTTTTCCCACTTCCCATAGAATCTGGAAGGTGAGGAACCCTCTCATATCGCAACAATCAGGATTGACGAAACCCATTGCTGACATCTGGGATGTTTCGTAGATAGTAGTGGTTTCCTCTTCGGATAGAACGAAGCGGCGAAGCGCCATTTCTGATGGTGATGAGCCATCGAAGAGTAGGCTGGTGTCGTCAGGTGTCCAATCCGCCTTGAAAACACGTATCGAGTCTAAGTCTACTAATAGAGAGGTTTCATACGATTTAAGGTAAGTAACATATAGGTCATGCTTCTCGTTTCCCGCAGTCTCTCGAGGGAACAAGAATCGCGAATCATCTCCTGAAAGACTCCCAGTGGCAACTCTGTCTTCTCCCGGAGTAAGATCAACCCATTCATCCAGATTTGATAGCTGAATCTGGTATACATGTGGAACGTTGTCTTTGTTGCTTGAAACTAACAAGAATTCGCTATTATGAGACAATGAAACTAATTCAAGGTCCGGTACATCGAAGACATCAGAAATGTGAAACTTCCTCATTCAATGACACCTATATCAAAGGAGGTTCTGTACAGTCTTATCTTCTTATCGACGAGTTAGATTGAGGACTATTAGTACTCAAAAACCAGGTAATCGAATCTACTCTGACTCAATAAGATGAACCACATTCTCGCGGCCATCTTTGAATCTCCGCACTATGCCTCGCTCCTCAAGTCCATTCAGAAGCATACTGACCATAGATTGTGAGAAATCGAGTTCTTCGTATATCACTTTTTGCGGACAAATTCCACCTTTTCGTGCAATCAACCGAAGAATCCTTTTTTCGTTTTTGGACGAGCCGTCGAATGTGTAGACTTGTGGTTGCAGGCTGCGAATTACGTCAGGAATTTTCTGTATAATGAGCACAAGAGCTGCTCCGCTAAATCCAGCCAATACTAGAAACAGAATGCCATAGGACGAATTCGTGGGCGGTTGAATTGTTGTTACAGGGAGGTCATACTTGACAATGAAAGACTTAGCTTGACCAGGCGAAATATGATCTACGTTCCATATGAACCCCATTGATTTGCCATCAGTATAATTGTAGTTTGGTTCTGGGAAGAGCGGATCAGAATTCTCGCTGTTGAGTACAGCATAAGGTTGTAAGTTTACACAGAAGGTTAAGTTGTGGTGTTCATTTCTTGGTCTAAGATAGTAAATCATCTGATACTGTTCTGTCGTACCATTATCCCGTAGTCCCAATCGCTCAGTCAATGTCTCAGTTGAAAGCTCCAGTTCTATGCTTCTTGTGACATTAGGTTCAATCGGGTTCTGCACAGACAGTCGAAGGAGTGTAAAGCGCTCTTCAGGATGAAGTGTACCAGATACATTACTGTTTCCCACCATAGCTGAATGAAGCTGAAGTTCCCTAATGTCAAAACGGAATTCAAGCTGATTCAAGCTCTGATGTCCAGTGTTGGTTACCTCTGATGTGAACTCAATCATGCTGTATTCTTGGCCAAGGGTTACCTCAATTCTCGTATCCCTAGCTTCAAGAACGGCATCACCATTCTGGGAAGAAACATGTGTCTGAACGATTGGCATTGAGAAGGGGAGTATAGCAAGTGTCAGCAATGTGAGGAGGAATGGGGTTCTCACGTCCATAGCCATCGTAACCAACTATTCCGTTTAGCTAGTACCTACATAATTCAAGGGAGGATGTGAAACCCTCCCTTCTTACTTTACCGCTTACGTATAACGAGAGCTGCCACGGCGATTATACCGATAGCCAAAACACCAACAGCAACTTCGGGGGAGATGTCAGCTAAACCACCCACAGGTTGTTGAGTTGGTGATGATTCGGGCAGCAATTTCATTGACGGATCATGAACTAAAGATCCGTCATCAAAATTCGGATATGCGAGAAAGAGCAACAGAGCTTCGCCAGTGGTGAAATATGACGCTTTTACATCCACGGCGTTTGTTGTGCTATTTGGAAGATCGATTACCGCCTTATCTAACCATGAGTAGAAAGCTCGCGTGATATTGGTGGATCCCTCGACGAGAGATATATTCTGAACATCGTCATCCTCGCCATCATCATCTTCGTCAACATCATCAAAAGCCTCTCCCAGCTCATCAGATTCCCACTCATCCTCGGATTCGTATTCGTGCTCCCCGTCATCTTCATTAGTTATGAACTTATGATCTGAGTCTTCACTGGCCGCGATGTCCTCCTGTAAGAAATTCAGGACTGTCACCTTTGAGGTGTTTGATATAAATGGGAAATTACCGATTTCGATGTCTATCTTGAGCTCAGTTCCTGCGCTCACGGTGTAGTTTGCTTGTACACCCGCATCATCAGTAACGGAACCATTGTAGTCATTCAAGTAGATATGAGCGTAGAATTGCACGGTCATATCTTCGTACTTGGTCAGATTCAATTCATCGTCGTCAGAGTCTTCATCTGTAAGGGCAAAAGGTTCTTGCTCATCATCTTCGTCATCGTCATCATCAGTTTCATTCTCTTCAGTCTCAGGCATCCAATCTTCATACCAATCATCGTCCCAGTCTTCGCCTGAAATACCGCCCTTGGTATACGACGCGTAGACCTCCTCGTTCAGCCCTTCTTCATTCGTTACGGACCCAGTCTGAAGAGTCCATTCAAATGCTTGAAGAGGAACAAATGCTATAGTTTCATTCACCTGGTAAGCACCGTCTCCATTAGTATCCTCAAACTCTATGACCATCGGATATGCTACACGAAATCTTGCCAGACTTCCATTTTCATCAGCACTATACCAGTATTGATACGCCGGTTGCTGTGGGTCTAGCATCACAGTCACTACATCAGTTTGTATCCATACAGTCCCCGATTCGTCTCGCTCATGTTCGGGTTCGTTTTCTTCTTCGTAGTCATATTCATAGTCATCTTCACCGTTTTCTTCGCCGTTTTCTTGAGCGTAGACGGTAGTGGATGTAACTAGAAGGAAGAGGACAACAACCATCGCAATCTTGGTTAGCGTGCACGATTTCTTCATCATTTTTCAATTATGTTGTGTATCATCTATTTTTAACGAATCTGAATTAACGTACTAAATTATTCAGATTTAGGAGGTTTAAAAGCTTTCATTTCTTCTTTAAAGATGTATGAAAATTCAAAATGCTTCAAGAAGAGTAATGAGGTTTAATGGGAGAGAGCTATCAGTCAGAAGTAAGTATTGAAGGGAAAAAGGAAGGAATTGATTGAGTAACCCGTCAAAAGATGTAAAACATTAGAGATGAGCAAAATCTCATGATCAAAGGAGAAAACATCGTTGAAAGCATTAATTCAGAACTAGATAAAGCGGTGTATGGCAATAATACAGATGCCCAAGCAGAAATGTGGAAATATGCGAACATAAGTACACCAACAGTAAGAATTGTTGGAAAGAAAATCCTGAAGAAATTGGAGGGATATGGTTTTGATGATATGGATTCGCTACTGGAGATATGTGACGAACTCCTAGCTACCAAGGCTTGGCCACATAGAATCATAGCCTTTCAATGGAGCTTTAAATTCAGAAAAGATTTCGAACCAAGGCATTTTCCTATCTTTGAAAGGTGGGTGAAAAAACATGTTACAGGATGGGGAAGCTGTGATGATCTCTGCACCCATACAGTGGGCTACTTCATCCTTGAGTATCCACAATTCATACCAAAGGTAAAACAATGGGTCAATTCTGATAACCCATTTGTCCGACGGGCAGCAGCTGTTTCATTCATTTACGCACTTCGAAAGGGAAAGCTGTTTGAACATGTGTTTGATGTTGCGGATGCATTGTTGAACGATGAGGATAAGTATGTGCTAAAGGGGTACGGTTGGATGCTAAAAGTGTCTTCCAAGCATTACCAAGACGAGATTTTCGAGTACGTGATGGAGAATAAGGCGAGAATGCCGAGGCTTTCGCTGAGATACGCAATTGAGAAGATGCCAGAATCATTGAGGAAAAAGGCAATGGCGTCTCCATAGGTTATCACGGCTTCCGTTTCATAATTCTGTATGCTGAGTGTCGGGTATTAGAACACGTGTTCTAAACCAATGGCTATTGCAATTCAGTCCACAAATCCGTAAACTGCCGAAGTGGGGAAATTCCACAGCTAGAAAAAAAAGAGGGAGGAAATCCCCTCTGTCTGAAAATACTATTGTTCGTCACTACTATTCGGTTCAGTTCCTCGGTCTTCCTCTGTTTGTGAGCCATTCCGCAGAGAAGACAACCACGAGGGTAGTGCGGGCCTCTTTTCGGTCCACCACCACCCCTTTCCTGCCTCACGATACATGGGAATCTTCATCACAGAGATGAGTACTTCCCACATGTTGGCTATCACAATCACGAAGACTATGAAGATCCAGAAGATGTTGGATACCAACAAGAGATCGAACTCATTTCCCATCAACAAATCAAGCTCCTCGACACTCATCAGAATCCACTGATTGAGCTCACTGTCAAAGGCGTATACTTGTTCCACTGGCCATGGTACATTAATCAGGAATAGAGCCAAGAGTACCCAGCTCAAAGCAACGAGGGCTTGAACAGCGAGGTTGACGTTGTTTTCACCATACAGGAAGAACAAGAGCCCTTTGAACGCATCAAGGAGAACCAAAACGATTCCTGCGTAGAGAAAAACAAGGAAGCTCTCCGCGAAGATGAGCTGAATCGCAGGATGGAGTAGGACTATAGTAAACACTACCCCCATAACAGCTTCACCAGCTGATTCCCAACGGCTCTTAGGTTTGAAAACACCAGCTCCAATACCAAATGCCTTTTCCAAGAATGTCTTCTCGGTTGGCATCCTACCTCTATCAAGCAAGGAAAGGCCCCCGATGATAGCAAAAGCATAGATAAGGGATATGACAATCATAAGCGCTACATTGTATGGGAAAACCATGACATTTCCCAGCCCCGGTACTGCAAATCCTACGATATAGCTAGCCACTGCAAAAGCGGCACCCAGCGCAATAAGAGCCAATGCTATCCGTAACAGCGGGGGAACGTATTCCTTGGGTATGGGCCCTGCTTTTTTTCCGGTTCCAGCATATGCATTGGCAGCATCCTTTGGCTCACCAAAGCGTTCAATGGCAAGCATGGCAGATCCATGTGTTAGTTTGCCATCGCCAAGACGCTCAGCTTCCTCCATCAGATGCGTCCTCATTTCCTTTAGCGTGTCCTCGCTGCCAACGGGCAGATAAACACGAACTCGTTCCAAATACTTCTCAATCAATTCTATTGGTGTATCACCCATCAAAATTCAACTCCTTTCATCAGTGTACTCATTTCTTGGGAAAGAATAGCCCAAGTCTCCATCATCATTTCAAGGGCCTTCTGCCCTGCGGCAGTAAGCCCATAATACTTCTTCGGCTTAGAAGGTTGATCGTAGTTCCATTCACTCTCAAGCAGTCCTCGCTTCTCAAGCCTTCGAAGCAATGGGTAGACCGTACCTTGCTCCAACTGGAGGAAGGAAACCCGGTCACTGAGCTGTCGAACAATCTCATACCCATATGCCTCTTGCTCCTCGAGGACAGCCAGAATTGCAAGTGAGGCTGCGCCTCGCTTGACTTCCTTGGACCAGCGCTCAAACTCATCCAAGACCTTCTTCGGCGGCTTACTCATTGGAAACCACCTTTTGTTCCAGTCCGATATAATACATCATTATGTTTCGCCATTCACTATGCGTTATATAGTACATGGCGATATACACATATAAATATTGCTAGGTGTGCAAATATCCTCCAAGAATCGAGAAAAAAACAACGTAAGTATTGCAAAGAATAGAAAATAAGTTCCGTAAAGCACAGGATTCGTCTCAGGCGCTAGAAGTTACAACGCAGTTTGGGGAATGTTCACATAATCTTACGGTACAGGTATTTTGATTTCGAAAGTTGTGGGATCCGTACTGGTTAAATCAATACTCCAGCCATGAGCGTGTATAATTCTTTTGACAATACGAAGCCCAAAACCATGCTTTTTTGTTCCCAGCCAATTGGCATCCCTAAAGACTTCATCTTTCAAGTCTTCCGGGAAAGGTTCTCCATCATTTGAGATTTCAATGGTTATCGTGCTTCCGTTCTCATAACCTACAACCTCAATATGCTTGGCATTCCCATGTTTCAAAGCGTTGTCCATTATGTTTTGAAAGACCTGAGTCAGTTTAGTGGCATCCCCTGATACTACTGGCAGATTCTTGGATGTAAAACCAACAGAGGGGGGTAATTGTGAACCCGCCACAGCAGTAATGACACTGCTCAGGTCAACTGGTTCGGAATCCTTTATGATAACACCCGAATCTGCCAATTCTACTGAGTGAACGGTGAGCTTGTTCAATTCAGCAACAAGCTCTTTGATTTTCGTTGCATATTCGCCATTTCCATATTGTTCCCACAATTCAACATTGGCTGCTATTTTATGGAGATAGTTTTTGATATCATGGCTCATATGATGTGCGAAACGACTCAGTTCCTCTCTCTGCCGCTGGATGCGCTCAGTAGCATCTTTTTCTTCAGTGATATCAATCATGACAGCTTCAACAAATCCTTCATCATGATATGCACGGAAGAAAAAACGCCCCCAGAACTGTGAACCATCTTCTCGTGCCACGGGTAGGTCCACGACTGTCCTTTCTTTGGTTTCTAGAAGAGCAAGGACTCTTTTGCGATCCTCAGGATTAGCGTAAAATGCGTTCGTTGTAGTTTGATTTGCGAGGACTTCTTCACGATTAATATAGCCAATCATTCTTGCGGCTCGTTCATTACACTCAAGAATTCTTCCTGTCCCCAATTCGGATCGGAATAGTCCAACAAGTGCATTGTTGTAAAGACGTTGATATCTTGTCCTGCTCCGTTCAAGGGCCTTCTCAAATCGTACAAGGTCGGTGATATCAATGATTTGATTGAGATAACCCTTGATTTCATCCCGGGAGTGTTTCTTCAGGGGTGTCGCTATGGCTTCCAAATGGATTGTGCCTGTCTTACTGGTTTTAGATAAATTGGGCTCGTCGGTTATGTCGAAATCGAAGCTCGTAGAAAACCTGACTGTATCTCCTTGTTTCAACGCTTGTTTGGCTCGCTCAGGTGTATTCTCATCTTCGAAGATGTTGAAATCGAGTAGTATGTCAAATGAATCTAGTCCAAACAAATCCAGGGTGGCTTGATTGGCACGGACAAGTTTCCCAGACGCATCGAAGATTTCAATGGCTATCGGTGAGCTGTCAAAAATTCCTCTGAATAGGGCTTCGCTTTCACGAAGAGCCTGTTCAGCACGCTTTCGCTCATCTATGTCCTCAACGAAACCAATATCGTACTTGAATTCGCCATGCTCATCATAGACAAGAGATACTGTCAAGCGTCCCCAGAAGATACTTCCATCTTTCTTGATGAAACGTTTCTTCATTTGGTAAGAGTTTTTGTTGTTCTCAATGGCCTTCTCAGCTAGCTTCTTGTCTTTCTCCCAATCATCAGGATGGGAGAAATCTATGACATTGAGCTCCAGAAGCTCATCCAATTCGTACCCAAGCATATCAGCCAATGCCCTGTTTGCTTGCAACATGTTGTCATTTTTGTCAACTACTGTCATGCCAATGGCACATTGCTCAAAGACTGTCCTGAACCGCTCTTCACTGGCATCAAGGTCCGCCTCAAGCTGCCTCTTGGCGGCCAGCTTTCGGATATGATGGGCAACTTCAGTATATACACCCTTAATTTTCACAGGATCTTTTCGTATGTAGTGATCAGCACCAAGATTCAGTGCCTTAACTACTGTTTCCTCCCTGCCGCAGCCTGTAAGGATAATGATTGGAGTTTCGATTCCTCTTGCTCTTGCTTCACCGAGAAAATCAAGTCCAGAATCCGCTTTCGGTCCAAGGTCAACTCCGCTAACTACAACATCGATGTCCTTCTCTGCTAAGATTTCCAATGCTTCTTGAGAAGAAGCAGATAATGTGAACTGAAAATCCGGGTTATCCCGTTCAAGGAGCTCCTTTGCTAGTAATTGAGTCTCGTGGTCGTCGCTCAGAAGAAGCACATCTATGCTCATTATTCAGTTTCCACCAACAACTGCCGCAGGTCTGGTATTACTGACGATAATGGTACGAATATTATTGTTATTCAGCTCTAGTACCAAAGAAATAGTAACATGAAACAAAAAATTCACTCTTGAATCGTAAGAATCTCCACCACAATCCACTTATGCAATAAGGATTTCTTCTGGAATATCGTGTAGGTTATGGCGTGCTAATCGAACGTTTTTCTTGGGATGGTGCGATTCGGATTCGTACTCGGGGCGACGCGACTTGTTCGGTAGATTACTGGAACTAATAGAATCAGTCATCTCTTACTGTTTTAGGGAACCATCTCCGGAGTAATTACGAAACGAATTGACCAAGCTCCATCCTCCTCTTCCAAACAATTGATTCCAGCGTTTCGTACTGACAGAATTTGCTCATCCTCATCACCGGTTACCAAGAAACTGGCCAGGCGACTCATATATGGCAAGTGACCAACAAGCATTAGAACGCGATCAGTTTCATCTATGTGTTCACCCCATTTATGTGGATCATCAAGCGGACGTAGTCCCTCAGCCTGTTCAACACCCCCAGAAGGTGTTAGTTCATCTGCTAAGACCTCAGCTGTCTGTTTTGCTCTCGTTTTCCCGCTGTGGAGAATCTGGTCAACTGAAATGTTCAACTGCTGCGCTGCATACTTAGCCATTCGAAAAATGTTATGCCGGCCTTCTTTCGAAAGCGGACGATCTTCATCCTCGTCCTCGGATAGTGCTTCTGCATGTTGAACTAGGTAGACCCTCATTTTCTATACACCATTCTTAGATAAAGGACCGCGACGAATTTGTAGTTGGTCATTTCCGAAATAGAGATGGATGAGAGGGCTGCAACACAGCAAGATTTGAGGCTACTGAAAGGTTTCAAACCCGTGATGACTAGGTTGGATGAGTAAACAGCCATTCTAAGAGGCCAGTACCTTCTTCGTTAGTTTCTGTGTTCCTGTGAAGTGCCATATTTTCAAATAGTTCAGTCCGCCCCTTACCAAAATCTCTTTCAAAGCGAATGAAGCTATTCTGTGAAAGAGTACGGGATTCAATTTCATAGGTGCTACCATCAGACCCATGCACTATCGTAACCGCTCCAAACGGTATTTCCTCCATATCCTCGAGATATTCTGTTTCAAGCTCGATTTCTTCGATGGGAACATGACCATCCTTATTCGAAATTGCCCCGGATGGGAAAAACTCTCCGTCAACGAAATCCCTCCTAAGGCCAATAGAGAAGTCCTTGAATTGGGCATGAAATGCATACCAAGCATCAATATGCCAATTACGATAACCCCAGCTTTTGTCGCGCTCACCATAGCCTTCGAAGTTCATTTCACGCCCATCGGGTAGATGGATATGTCCACGTACTATTCCGGACTGTTCAAAGTGACCTTCCCACGAGGTCCCACTTCCCTTACCAAAATCATAGCAAGAGAAGCGCCCTTCCCAGGAGAGTTCAACAGAAATGCCCCCTCGTTTGTATGACAGAATCCATTCTTTCAGTGGATTAACAAGTTCATACGACAACACCGAATCGCCAATATCATCAAGCTCGTTTACAATCTCTCCATCGGGTTCCAAAAAGTACACTTCTCGTTTGTCATCATAGAAAAGAACAAACACAAGCTCTCGTTTCTGTTGATTCGGAAGAAGACCAATTGTAGTGAACCCTGATACTTCCAATTCGGGGTCCACCCAGTTGAAGTAGTAACTTTCTCGCCAATCTCTTCGCTCACCAGGTTCATGCAGAAATTCATCATCTTTAGTAATTGACGTCATATCATTAGCACTCCGTCTCAAACATCATTCAGGGAGGAGGTAGAGTGTAGGATCTTCCTCCATTTCTTCATCGAACCTGCCAAATCGTATGAAGGCAGGATCGGCATCATTTTCCATAAAGAAGGGGATGTATTTCTCTTGGACTTCTTCGGATATGGTCCATTCAAATTCGTCCGTAATTCCCACAGCATCAGTGTACCTCGCCAGACCTCTCCAATATGCCATAGCACCAGCAAGCATAAGCTCCTGCTTATCCCACTGAGCAAATTTCATGTATAGTTCTGCTTGTGCAGCATCAGCAGCTTCAGCATACTCAGATAGGTCGCCTATATCTAGTAGAACTATCTTACCATTCTCCCGGGTATAAGTGGTTATGCCAGTTACAAGGCCGGAATAGTTGCTTGGTTCAATCGTCATTGTACCGACATCGTTGAAGGTTGCATCTACGTCTTCGAGAGTCATTGCAACTCCAAGAGATGAAGTGGGAAGCTCAGTCTCTGTATCAGACCAAGGCAGCCAAGGCCTTCCTTTGCCATCATGAAGGCGGGTGTATTCTGATACGACAAGGACCTCATGATCATTGACAGGATAGGGGCCATGATCGATAATCTTTGCCCTGGCATCGCATTCATCTATGAACGCATACAAATCCACAGAGCCAAGAGCTCTTCGCACAGATTTTGTTTGTTGTTCATTGGTCGATTGTCGGTTCTTCAGCAACCAATCAATTGTGTCTTGTTCGAATGCAAGATTACGATAGCCAGACTTTGCGACTGTAGGCTCTTCAGTATTGAAATGACTGGTAGCAAGGCGATACCAAATATCTAGCATCCATTTCCATTGATTCCTTTTCTCCTCTGGTTCTTGCAATGGATTACTATCATATTCATTGAAAATCATGCCCATTCGACCGAGAGACCAGTACAGCCAGCAGTAGGTAATACTGAGAGCGTGAATATCTGAAAGGAGTTTCTTGCTTCTACTTGCGAGCTCTTCTGGAGAGACTTCAGAAAACACGCGTTTCATGAGATCATACTGATTATAGTAGCAATGATAACAAGAGAGACTGATATATTCAGATATGGGGAAGAGTTTCGATTCTAACAGGCCGCGTTCGGCTAAAACATCACCGAAGACCTTGGAGATGTGTCGAATTAGGGAATTCGTCTTTTGGAGATTCACGGTCTTTCACCTAAGAGCTGAAGTCCTACGTAGGATTTAGAAGCGCTCGCTCCCAGCTATTAAAGATTACACGGAATGTTCTGCACTAGTTCGTCAAGATTCTATTATGTCACATAGTCTTAGTGTTTGAGCGAGTCTGCTCAGAATTTGAGTCATCACTCTTTTTAGTGAATAATAACCGAAAATCGGGAAGCCGATACTCAGGATGGAGTGCTAGCAGTGAAGAAAATCGGAACAGGTCAGATATCACTTGACGTTCGAGCCGAAGGCGAAATCAGGTACATCACGTCTGTGCAAGAAGTTGTTGAGCTTTGGAAAGAAGGAGCAGAAGGGAAAATCGCTCTTGTGGATGATGCAGGAACTACGACACTATCACCTGTCCTTTCAAAACTTGCTGGCGTTGTGTGTACATCAGGTGGGCTTGGCTCTCATCTCGCTATAGTGACAAGGGAATTTGATATACCAGCATTGATGGGGTTAGAACTAGAAAATCCAGAGTTGTTGGACAAATCGCGCGTTGCAATTGAGCCAGATGGTGGTACATCAGGTACATTGATTTCATTGGAATGAGGGCTGGGTTGTATATCATTACCATACATGAAAGAGTTGCAGAACACAATGGGAAACTTGGATAGAGTAAGAGAATCTGGCATTGTTCCAATCAGCGGAATTCCCCAATCCGAAAGCGAAAGATATGGTGGGAAAGCCGCAAATCTTGCTCGTCTTCAGAGAATGGGCATAAATGTACCAGAGGGTTTCTCAGTTCCGAGTAGTGTATTCACTGATGTGGTCATATCGAATCTTGAAGCTCAAAACCTAATCAGAACCATAAGCGATTCTAATGACATTGATGCAATCCTCACGTATACTGCTAATTTGCGGAGAATTATAGAGAATATTGAGATCCCAGAGGGGGCACGCTCAGAGATTCTGGGAGCATATAGGAAGCTGAGGGAGAAATCTAACTTAGAAGAGCCAAAATTTGCCATTCGTTCTTCCGCTACCGTCGAAGACAGGGATGATTTTTCTTTCGCGGGGCAAGCACGGAGTTTTCTCTGTGTCTCAAAAGAGGAGGATATTCTTGAGTGCATCAAAGGAGTTTGGGCATCAGCGTTCACACCAGAAGCCGTTTTCTATTTGCGTGATAATAATGTGTCTCTATCAAAAGCAAGAATGGCTACGGTAGTTCAGGAAGTAATTCCAGCAGAAGTATCAGGGGTGATGTTTACGGTGAATGTAATTTCGAAGAATACTGAGCAACTTCTACTGAACGCTACATGGGGGCTTGGTGAAACGCTGGTTTCAGGGAAGGTAGTCCCCGATACGTACGTGGTTGGAAAAAAGAATCTAAATCTAGTGGAGCAAAGAATGGGGTCCAAAAAGAGAATGTGTATTCCCGAAGGGTCCGAAAATGGTGAGTATACCAAGATTGTTGAAACACCACAATCAAAGAGAGATAGATATTCACTGTCCCACAGGGAAATCAAGAATATTTCTCAAATCGGGCTTCAAATCGAACGGTATTTCGAATCAGCTCAGGACATAGAGTGGTGTCTCATCGATGGCGATATAGCCATCGTTCAAAGCCGGCCGATAACCACAATCTAATACTCTTGTGTCATCATGTGAAGTGATTCGCCGGGCTTGACTGTAATCGCATTCTCGGGGCAAACTTCAACACATTTCATACAACCCATACACAGTGAAGGCCAGACAGGGGTAATCTTCCACCGCTCCGGATTATAGGGATCGGGGTGGTCTTCAAGTGTGGGATGCATCAGGAATACTGCAGGATCGCATATTTGGAGGCACTTCTTACATTCCCGCGGGTCAACATTCACACCCTCTTCGTAGCCACATTTGCTGTAGTCTATTGTGATTTCTGTCCTTGCCATATTCATTCCTCCTTAGTAGTTACCTGCCTGACCAGGAACCTCTTCCCGAGGAACCAGTTTGAGCGCATCGAAGTTACAGGCGTGTCTACATACTCCGCAACCAAAGCATTTGTCCAAATCGACAATGACTCGATCTATGGAAGGTAAGTATCGAAGAGCGTTGAACTGACACATCTTGACGCATTCACCGCATCCCTCACACAAGTCAGGATCAATACTGATGACATACTCAGCTTTGTAGACCGTCTTGAGCCCGAAGTCATTTCGGAGACGCAAGCCACCACATTCAGGGCTTTCACAAGAACAAATTGCATTGATATACGGTACTGGCTGGAACCAAACTGATGCCACGTATCCCTTTTTGTTGTGCTCTTCAAGAGCTTCGATGGCTTCTTCACGATCCAACTGCCATTTCTCATCAACCGGGATATATCGTTCCAATTTCGGAATAATCTCACTCAAGGAACCGAAATTGATGCATACAGAATCTTTTACCCCTCGCTGCATGTACCTACAAAGACAGTAGTTCTTGATAATGGTCGGAGCAGCCAAGTTTCCAAGAATATGCTGTGCGTCTTCCATGGGAATGACCTGTCCGAAGTGCCCATCTCCACGAATCGGGTTTCGGCTGTGTGATTCATTGTGAATCTGTCGTTCAGCTGCAGCCCGTACAATACGGCCTATTATGGGCATCTGCATTTTGTATCCGAGTCCTACAGAGTTGAAACCCATAATCTTGCGAATGAATAATTGTTCCATGTATTTCCATTGTTCTTCGAGATACGGCTTCATTTGTTCGCCCAGTTTCTCAGAGTAGTTAGCGGCGTTCAGGTACCACTTTTTTCCCGCGCCGTGTTTGAAGCACCATTGGCACACTGTGGTTCAAATCTCCTTAGTAGAAGTAGTAGGCCTAGAAGGGGGATATAAGCATCCCGAGTATGTAGTGAATTTCTTCGACAAAATGCGAAGTTCTACTGGAGACTATCAGAAAGGGCAAGGATTCAGAGGGGAGTGGATCCGAAGCGACGATCTGCAACTGCGACGTGTTCGCTGTACAACCAAAGCATCATTGAAGAGACATGCCATGCCATCATGACGTCCATATCCAATCGAACTACTTCATCGAATAATTCTACTGTTTCTCTAGCCAAATCCCCGTGTGGGAATGCTCCCACACCGAATATTACAGATTTGGATGAATCTTCTGGAATCATGGCCTTCAGTCGGCGGGGGGTAATCTTCGTTCCCTCTTCCTCAGCCAGAATCGACATAGAGGAATCACCCTTCAAATCAGCGAGAAGTCCTTCAAGATCCAATTGTGTTATCCTCAACAATGGATCGCCCCGTGGAGGGACTTGTCCTTCGACCAGTAGCTGCTCCATCAACCCAATGAATCGGTCGTAGTTACGCGGAAGGCGAACCTCTGGGTTTACCTCTATAATCCGTCCATCCTGTAGATGGATATATACTGAGAGAAGTCCTTCCTTGCACAACGGGGTCTCAAGTACTGAAATAAGGGTGAGGAAGGTGATATCTGGACGACCCCGCTTCTCATGATTTGGCAATCGAGTCATAACCCGGCCATGATAACTCTGATCTAGCAAAACCTCGTCCGGTTTTTTTCCTCTCTTTCCAGCATAGCTTTGAACATCCTTTAGTGCAGTAAGCCGACCCGGTACAAGTTCAATTGCACTCTCCAACAGTATCAGGTGAAGCATCGTTACTCGATGTTGTGTACATTAGGAATGTTTTAAGCGATAGCAAAGACAACTCCTCCGTGGAGTAAACTCTTGATGGGAAGACGAATATCTAGGGGTCAACTGAGAAGGCTTGCGGAGAGCAGAATCCAAATTCTTTGGAAACAAGCCAAGGATGTAGCTAAAGAGAACCCAGACTTGGCAAGAGATTATGTTAGCACTGCCAAAAAAATCGCCCAAAAGGCGCGAATAAGTCTTCCACAAAGAATCACCAGACGTATCTGTAAGGAATGTAATTCGGTGCTTGTGCCAGGTAGAACTGTACGGTTCCGCGTCAGAAACAATCGCAGTACGCATCTGACAGTAACCTGTTTACATTGTGGGGCTGTTAGGCGTCTTCCTGTCACAAACCAAACTTAATCAGGACGCAGGCACGCAGGTTATATGATGGTAATGACGCACCAGAAGGAACCAGATGAATATTCCATAGGTCTTGCATGGCAAGAACCTGCCCTCCTTCAAATAGGAAAATCAGGACTGTCAGAAGGAGTAGTAAAGGAAGCAAAAAGGCTACTGAAGAGCCATGAGTATGTCAAGCTACGATTGCTTCGAAGTGCACGCGCACAAGCTGACTCTCAAAAAGAAATACTCAAGAGCCTATGCGAAGAAACTGGTGCTACCCTCATAGGTACCAGAGGGCATACGGGCCTGATTTACAAGAGTCGAAAGTAAAAGCTTTTATTTGCACTCTAAAGTTGCGATTTCAGGCTTTTGAGTTAGCCCATCGGCCCAGTTAGGATGCGGTGCCCCTCAAACAAAATGGAGAGAAACAAAATTGCCTACAGTCTACGATATTCCCGCAAATATCCTCATAGAGAGACTCTCGGAGGAACTCAAATCAAGAGACGAAATTGGACCTCCAGAGTGGTCGTACTATGTCAAGACGGGGGTACATAAAGAGAGATCTCCCGATGACCCAGATTGGTGGTACACACGCTGTGCGGCCGTACTACGAAAAGTCTACCTAGACGGACCTATAGGCACTGAAAAACTTAGAATCCATTTTGGTGGAAAAAGGAGAAACGGAAGCAGACCTAACAAATTCAGTAAAGGTAGTGGTTCAATCATCAGGAACGTACTTCAACAGCTTGAGAAAGCTGATTTGGTTGAAAAAGAGAAAGGAGAAGGAAGGGTCGTAACCAGCATGGGTCACTCGTACTTAGATCGGCTTTCGGCGGTTATAAAGAAAGAATTGGAGAAAGCCATTCCTGAACTAGAGAACTATTAATCCTTGTATTGGTGTTGATAAACAATGAGTGATGATGAGCTTGAGGAAATTAGGCAGAAGAAGCTCGAAGCTCTAAAGGAGCAGGCTTCGCAAGAACAGGTACGCGAAGAACAAATGGCTGAGGCTGAAGCGAAGAAACAGGCAATCCTTCGGCAAATCCTTACTCCAAAAGCCAGACAACGGCTCTCCAATATCAAACTGGTTAAACCTCAATTCGCTGAGCAAATCGAGCTTCAGTTGATTCAAATTGCGAGCTCAGGTAGGCTTAGAGGGAGAGTAGACGACGAAAAACTCAAATCGCTTCTGAAGCAGCTCCAAGGCAAAGGAAGAGAGAGAAAAATCAAATTCAGATGAATGTAAAATCAAGGTGTTTCAAATGGCAAGAAACAAACCACTCGGAAAGAAACTGAGAATGGCAAAGGCAATGAAGTCCAATAGCTCGGTTCCTACATGGGTAATCCTCAAGACTGACGGAAAGGTACGAAGAACGCCCTCTCAAAGGAACTGGCGACGGACTAAACTGAAACCGTAACAGGGGATGTAGATATTGAGTCCACCGGAAGAAGCTTCAGGAGATGAATCTCCAGCAGAAGAAGAATTAGAAATCGAGGAAACAGAAGAACTCGAAGACGAAGAGCTGGAAGATTTCGAAGACCTAGATTTGGAAGATGAAGATCTCGAAGATTTGGGCCTAGAAGACGAAGAAATGGGCGATCTCGATGAGATTGAAGGGTTAGAAGATATTGAAGCCCCAGTTGAAGAAATCGAGGGCGAGATAGAAGAAGAACTCGAACCAACGGAAGAAGTGCTTCCGGAAGAAGAGATTATCGATGAGCGAATTTACACTGTTCCCCTCCGGAAAGTGTACTGGACTGGTAGTAAACGCAAGAGAGCAAATAGAGCGGTTAAGGAAGTCAAGCAGTTTGTAGACCGACATATGAAACCTGACTTTCTGCTCATTGAACAAGAGGTAAACCAGAAGATTTGGTCTCGTGGAATCGAGAAACCACCTAGGAAACTCAGGATAAGAGCAACAAAAAATGCAGAGAATCTTGTTAGAGTATATCTTGCAGAGGGGTAAACCAAAATGATCGCCCGGCTTAATTTTGAGGGCGATCCTAACGTAGGCGCATTCGCACTGACAACGGATAGGATGGTTTTCACATCACCGAATATGTCACCCAAATCATTGGATGCCATTGAACGTATCTTCAATTTGCCTTTGATTCAATCAACTGTTTCCACAACTGATGCTGTGGGTTTCTTTACAGCTGCGAATTCATCTGGTATCCTATTACCATATACTATTACAGATGAAGAACTGGAGACGATTAAGGACTCTACAGATCTCCCTGTGGAGTGGATTGATAGCAAAATGACAGCCCTAGGTAATATCATTCTCTGTAATGACAAAGGTGCAATTTGTCATCCAGGCTTTGATGATTCAGCAAGACAAACCATGGAAGATATACTGGATGTGGAAGTAGTTCCAAGTGAGATTGCTAACCTTCCAATTGTCGGAGCTACTACAGTTGCAACAAATGTAGGAGCAGTAACTCATCCTTTGGCCACTGAAGAAGAGGTTCAGCAAATATCCGAGATATTAAAAGTGCAATGTGAAGTGGCGACAGTAAACAGAGGAAGCCCTTACACAAGTCTAGGTGTTTTGGCAAACTCGGACAGCATGATTACAGGCTCCGATACAACAGGTGTCGAGCTAGCGCATCTAAGTCAGGTATTAGGTTTCGTGTAAGCATAAAACAAGGTGATTTTAGTGAGTCCAAAAGTTTGGCGCATAAAAGGAAAGTACAACAAGAAAGGTAGGACATTTCGCTTTGAGAAAGAAATGATAGCACCAAAGCCGTCTCATGTTGAGGAGAAGCTTCTCTCCGAATTAGGTAGTCGGCACAGAGTAAAAAGAAGGAGTATCGATATTTCTGAAATCGAAGAAGTCGAACCAGAGGAAGTCACTGATTTGGAAATTAGAAGGATACTGGGCGTAGAGAGTGAATTCGAATGAGTCAACAGGATAAGCAGGAACAACTTCAGCAATTATATGTGCAACAGCAGATGGCCGAGTCCAATGCCAACGCACTCCAAGAGCGTATCGAGTTGCTTCAGGCATATATGCAAGATTACAGATCAGGCCTTGAGGTTCTCAAAAAGATAGAAGATAAGGATGCAGGCGAAGATATGCTGATGAATATCGGAGGCAATATTTTCGTTCGAGCTCGGTTATTGGATGCTGAAACGGTTATCCGTGAGGTTGGTAGCGGTGTTCGAATAGAGCAGGACGCTCAAGAAGCAAAAGCATCCGTTGAGGATTCATTGTCTCAGCTGCAGGAGCGGTCTGGTTCCCTATCCGCTCAATATGAGCAGCTGGTCACTCAAGCCCAAGCACTTAACGCCCAAATCAGACAAATGGTTGCTCAAATGCAGCAACTGGGGGAATAGATGTTTGTTTGACAAGCTCCGCAGCGCAATTGATACTGCAGTTACCAAGGCTACTACGAAAGAGCTAGATGAAGAGAACCTTTCTGACGCTGTGTGGGAGTTGCAGTTAGTACTCATACAGAATGATGTTGCTGTGGAGGTTGCTGAACGCATTTGTGAATTAACAAAAAAAGAATTACTGGGAAAAAGAACTGGCAGACTCGAGAACCTCACGAAACTGTTCCAGGAAGCAGTCTATGATTCGGTGCTCGAAGTACTCGAACCTGAAGAGCAACTTGATGTTTTGGAAGTCGTCAAGAAGCGAAAAGAAGAGGGAAAAAGTACAACGATTCTTTTCGTCGGTGTCAATGGTACAGGCAAAACAACCACCCTTGCGAAGATGGGGCATTTCTTGAAAGAACGGGGTTTTTCCATTGTGATTGCAGCTGCCGATACATTTCGAGCCGGCAGTATAGAGCAGCTCCAAAGACATGCTGACCGGCTGGGAGTAAGAGTCATTAAGCAGGATTATGGAAGTGATGCTGCAGCAATTGCGTATGATGCTGTTGCACACGCTAAGGCAAAAGGTCTAGATGTAGTGCTTGTTGATACGGCTGGCCGAATGCAGAGTAACAAGAACCTGCTTGAAGAGATGAAGAAAATAGCCAGAGTCTCGGAACCAGACTTGAAACTTTTTGTCGGTGACGCTCTGGCAGGAAACGATGCAGCATCGCAAGCAAAGAAGTTCCACGAAGCAATCGGAATAGATGGTGCAATTCTAACTAAAATCGACGCAGACCCATCGGGTGGGGCTGCATTATCAATTACATATGTTACTGGAAGACCGATTGTTTACGTCGGCGTTGGTCAAGAATACGAAGATTTGAGAAGATTCAATCCGGAATGGTTTGCAGAGAGACTTGTTGGCTAGAACCGGATATGGACTCGTTGTTAAGGCAACCTAATTTCCCGCTTGGTACGAACAATGTCACTGAAATTGACGATGTGAACATGTTTATTACTTTCTTGAAAGTTCATCCTGATTAGACGAAATTACTTCCGAGGTAATAACCGTGAGTCTGAAAGGTAGGCACTTCGTTGATCTCTACGATTGGCAGAGAGACGAATTAAGAAAGATACTAGACAAGAGCTATGAGCTTAAAGAGAAGCTCAAGAATGGAGAGCCCCACCGTGTGTTAGAGAACAAATCTCTAGCAATGATTTTCATGAAGTCAAGCACACGAACTAGAACTTCATTTGAAGTAGGTATGACCCAGCTTGGTGGCCACGCATTGTACCTAGGCAAGAGTGGAACACAGCTGGCACGTGGAGAAACAATCGGTGATACGGCAAAGGTCCTAAGCAGATACTGTGATGGGATCATGGCACGTGTATATGCGCACAGTGACATTACTGGACTTGCTGAGCATGCCACCGTTCCCGTAATTAATGGTCTCACTGATTTCCTTCACCCATGTCAAATAGCCGCAGATTTGTTCACAATAGAAGAGAACAAAGATGATCTGGAAGGGCTGAAAATTACGTATGTCGGTGATTCGAACAACGTCAGCAACTCCATCATGCAAGGCGGCACCATCATGGGAATGGACGTCACAATTGGCTCTCCCAAGGGCCACACACCAGAAGAAGAAATAATGGGCAGAGCTGAGGAGCTCAGTGAGAAACATGGTACAGATCTTCAGATTGTCAATGATCCTGTCGAAGCAGTCAAGGACACGGATGTCATCTATACTGACACGTTCTTCAGTATGGGAGAAGAAAGAAGCAAGGAAGAGACTGACAGGCTGATGCCGTACCAAGTTAACAAGGAACTGGTGAGTCATGCTAAACCAGACGTGATAGTCATGCATTGCTTGCCAGCTCATCGCGAAGAAGAAATCACAAGCGAGGTAATGGACGGACCCCATTCAGTTGTTTTCGACCAAGCTGAGAACAGAATGCACGTTCAGAAAGCGATTCTTGCATTGTTGATGTAAGAGGCTGATTGTTTGGGCGTAGAAGTTGTAGCATGCGGCAAAATCAATATCGACATCTTGATGGATGTTGATGAGATTCCGAAAGGATTTCAACACATCATGGCAAATTCCAGCAGTATATCTGTTGGGGGATCAGCTGCAAACTTCGCAGTGCATTCCGCACGTCTTGGAGTGAAAACCAAACTGGTTGCTTGCGTTGGAGATGACTTCTACGGCCGAGACGCAACCAAGAGAATCTCTGAGAAGGGGGTTGATACTAGCATGGTTCAAACCATAGCAGATCAACCCACCGGCCTCTTTTTTCTTGTAAAAAAGGGCGAACAACCAAGCTTCATCATTGCTGAAACAGGAGCCAATGAGCAACTTGAAGAAGTCACCCTCCGAAGGAAGAAAGTTGCAACCGCAAGGACAATTCACATTGCCGGTGGTTTTCCAAAGACTATATCGGAGGCTGCAAGAATAACAACCTCAGAAGGAATTGTACTCTCCCTAGATCCAGGTCGTAAAGCTGAGAATGTTGACTTCTCGACTATTCTGCGCCATGTAGATCTTCTTTTCCTAAACGAGGAAGAACTTCGCAGTTACTTCAGCATGGAACCGACAGAAAAAAATCTGAAGGAACTTGGTAAAAAGTTGCCGGGTATTGTTGTCGTCAAACGGGGAGGAAAAGGCACTATGGCAACAAACGGATTCGAGTTCTATGAATCTAAAGCATTCGAAGTAGCAGTAGCAGATACCCTTGGTGCGGGTGATGCCTTTGCAGCAGGATTCATCACGGCATGGACCAGATCTGAAGATATAGAGCTAGCATTGCATATGGGTAATGCAGTTGCTGCGTTAACAATTGGAGAGGTAGGAGCACAAAACGGACCAACTCTGAAACAAACGCATGAGCTTCTCTCTCAATATGGAGTCAATACAGACCCTATTCTTAGAACGTTTAGGTAACGCCTTGACGAAATTACCCGCAGGGGTATATTACCCCGAGAATATTCTGGTTTTTGTTTCAATGTCATCTGGATAATCATAGTCCGAAATAGGTGACAGTGATGCATCCGCTTGTTGAAGGAGTTCTAAATGAAACGCCGAGTAGTGAAGACCCAAGAAGAGCGAGGGCAAAGAGGACACATACTCGATCTTCTACTAGTGATGATGAGCTTGCAGATTTACTTGAGACAGCCAGCGCAAGAATACTCGTAGTTGGTGTAGGAGGCGCAGGCAACAATGCAGTCACTAGATTGATGGAGGTAGGAGTAGAAGGGGCAGAAACTATGGCGGTCAATACTGACGCCCAAGACCTCTACTTCTCTAATTCGCATCACAAGCTTCTCCTAGGTAAGGAAACATGTGGAGGACTAGGTGCAGGAAATGATCCCGATTTAGGTGAAGCTGCCGCTGTTGAAACGTATGATGTTATAGAAGAAGTTGTTGGCGGAGATCTCGTTTTCATCACAGCGGGAATGGGCGGAGGAACGGGAACGGGCGCGGCCCCCCATATTGCAAAGGCAGCAAAGGAAAACGGTGCACTAACTGTCGCCATTGTATGTCTTCCCTTTGAAGTGGAAGGACGAACTCGGAAGAAGAATGCTCAGCGCGGACTTAATGGATTGATGGAACATGTCGATACCCTGATAGCGATACCAAACGAGAAGCTATTGGAAATCGCACCGGATTTGTCATTGCCTGAAGCATTCATGGTCGCTGACGAGATACTTGTTAGGGCGGTAAAAGGAATAGCTGAACTGATATCTCGACCGGGACTTGTCAACCTTGATTTCGCGGATGTTCGTACAACTATGAAGAATGGAGGGGTCTCTATTATCGCTTTAGGAGAGGGGGAAGGAGAGGACAGAGCTGAAGAAGCAGTCTTCAATGCCCTGCGCAACCCCTTGATTGATGTATCAATAGAAAATGCCAGGAATATACTCATCAATGTAAGTGGTAGCACCGACCTCCAGCTACAAGAAGCGAAACATGTTGTGGAACTGATTACAGAGCAGGTCAATCCAGACGCTGAGGTTATCTATGGAGCGCTTATTCAACCCGAGTTGGAGAACAAACTCCGAGTCACGGTAATAGCTTCGGGGGTTAAATCACCCTGGATTATCAATTCACGCTCTGAACCGGTAACACCGCTTGCTGAAGATCTGAAGGACGAGCTCGACCTTCCCAAAGTCGAGTGAATCATAGACCGTTGCTCAGAAAGCATTAAAAGAGAACCTTGAGTGGCAACGATGGATGTCACCGACCGAGAAGCATTTGCTAACAACGACGTGAATTATGATGGGTATAGCAGATTTCATTCGTGAAGCGAGACGGATCCTGAAGCTAGCTACAAAACCATCCAAAGATGAGATTTGGTTGAGTGCAAGAATCAGTCTCCTAGCCATGGTTCTTGTGGGCATATTAGCATTCATAATCCAAACTCTGATGGCAATCATAACTCAAAACTGGCAACAATCTGGCTAATCGGTATCACGTCATATATCTCTGGAGGTCTTGTATATGCAATCCACGGGCAACATTTATGCAGTACGAACTACAATTGGACAGGAAAAGAGCGTTGGAGATTTAATTAGAACAGCCGTGACCAGTGCAAATGATATCTGGGTATGTCCATTTTGTGAAAAGGAGTTTGACTTCAAGGATGATGCTCAGGAGCATATAAAGGAATGCCAGATGGCCGAAGGGGAAGATTCTCCTGAACGTGTATCGGAAAACAAGCTATTAGGACGGGTTAAAGCAGTTCTTGTGCCCGGTACTCTGAGAGGGTATATATTCCTTGAAACCATGGAATTTAGAGATGTGGAATTGGCAATCCAAGGAATTCCCCATGTACGAGGGCGTGTTGGGGGAAAGGTGACACTTGAAGAAATTGACAAGTTTCTTGTACCTCCACCCGCCGCTGAGGGTATTTCAGTTGGCGATCTCGTTGAGATTATTTCTGGAGCATTCAAGGGTGAACGGGCTAAGGTAGTCAGAGTCGAATCAGCAAAAGGAGAATTGATCTTAGAACTGCTTGACAGTCCTCATACGATTCCAATAAGAGTACATGCAGATTTTGCCAAGCTTGTTGAAAAAGCTGAACCAGAAGAGGATGAAGAAGAGGAAGGAGAGGAAGAAAGCGGGTTCTGGGCGAAGTAGATTGAAGCAAGTATACAACAACTAGTCCACAACGCTTAAAAACTGAATTCAAGGCAACCTCCTTGTAACTCCTTAATCTGACATGAACGCATAGACGTCATGTCTGGGGTGATGAAAAGTGACAACCGATGCAGTAGACTTTGCCAAATGTGAATCTAATTTTCAATGGCAGGTCGAGCGATTTCTCAGACAGCTATGTCTGATGTTACAACTGCATAAGGAGTCTTGTTTGAAATGAGTGAAGCGAACAAAATAACTGTAGATGCCATGGTGGAAGGCGGAAAAGCCTCTGGTGGGCCTCCAATAGGTCCTGCTCTAGGTCCAACGGGTGTCAATATCTACCAAGTAGTACAGAAGATTAACGAAGTGACCCAACCGTACGAAGGACTGAAGGTACCTGTTACCATCATTGTGGATCCATCTTCCAAGGAATTTGAAGTCGATGTAGGAACCCCTCCAACAAGTGCGCTCATACTCAAAGAAGTAGGAGCGCCACAAGGTTCTGGCGAACCAAACCTGTCTAAAGTTGGAGACATAAGTATTGAACAGCTGAAGAAAGTTGCAAAGGGTAAAGCAAACGACTTGACTGCCCTAGATATGAAAGCTGCTGTTCTAACTGTAGCCGGTACTTGTGTATCGATGGGTGTTACGATTGAGGGAAAAGAGCCCAAGGTGTTCCAGAAAGAAGTAGCCAACGGTGAGTGGGATGATGAGCTTGATGAGCCGTTCAGGGAGGGATAAAGGGTGGCTTACGAATTCCCGGACATAAAAGAGGCAGTATCCGAGGCCAGAAAGAAAGGAGTGGCCCGAGATATCAATTTCGAACAGAGCTTCGATACCGCTGTTAACTTCCGGACAAAAGAAATTGACATGTCAGATCCGGAAAACCGATTTAACGAAGAGCTGATTCTACCGAATGATTTGTATCCACCATCCAAAGTAGCTGCTTTTGGGGATGGAGAATTCGCTGAAAATGCAAAGGCTGCAGGCGTATCTAGAGTCATCTCCAAAGACGAGATAGCAGAAATAGGGGAGGACAAAAGCAAGCAGAAAGCAGTGGTGAAAGAATTTGATTTCTTTATTGCTGCCCGAGACGCCATGCCCCTTGTTGGAAGATATTTGGGACAGCTACTAGGTCCACGTGGGAAGATGCCCAAGCCGTACCCACCTGAAGCTGATCTTGGTGGTGTTGTCGAACAGTATCAAAGAACCGTAAGAATCAGAATGAGAAATACCCCAACCTTCCATGTCAAGGTCGGCCATGAGCGAATGGGTGACGAGCAGATTGCCGAAAACACGGATGCCGTAATCGATTTCGTGAGAGACAAGGGGTTGGCACGGAGAATAGATAGCGTTTATGTGAAAACAACAATGGGCCCAGCAATTGAGGTACCACGGTAAGAGGTGAGATGAGTGACTGTATATGAACACGATGTTCCACAATGGAAGAAAGACACCGTAAAGAAGCTAAGTGACATGATCGAAGACAGTGAGATGGTTGGTCTTGTAAATGTTGAAGGCGTTGGTGCCAAACAAATGCATGGTATTCGAGAGAGCCTCAGAGGCTCAGCGGTTATCAAAATGGCACGAAATACCCTCATGAAAAGGGCCATCGACAAGGTGGATAAAGAGGGTATCCAGAAACTGGAGAATCATGTAAAAGGACCAGTCGCTTTCGTCTTTAGTGACCAAAACCCGTTCAATCTTAGTCAGTTCCTAAGAGAGAACAAAGCTGCAGCACCGGCAAAGGGTGGGCAGGTTACACCAAAAGATATCATTGTACCATCAATGAATACAGGTGTTGCACCAGGCCCCTTCATCAGTGAGTTAGCAGCCCTTGATATTCCCTCACGTGTGAAAGGCGGTGTTATTCATATCACCGAAGAAACCGTTGCAGTTGAGGCAGGTGAAATTGTCTCCAATGCCATGGCACAGATGCTTGGAAGACTGGGCATAGAACCCATGGAACTTCAGCTGAAACTCATTGCTGCATATGCTGACGGCACGCTTCTGACAGAGAACGTACTTGAAACTGATCTTCAGGATATATTCAAGGAAGTCATTATTGGTCACCAATTCGCAGTTAATCTGTCAATTAATGCAGGTTATCCAACGGCTGATACCATTCCGATGGTTATAGCCAAGGCGGATAGAGAAGCCAAGAGCCTAGCTCTGAGCACCGGTTTCGTGGTGCCAGATATGATAGGCGAGTTCCTTGCGAAAGCCAATGCAGAATCACTAGCACTAGCAAAGCAATTAGCTAACGAGAACCCAGACGCAATACCCTCAGAAATCATTGATGAGATCAGTTCTGTCCCAGCTGCATCTCCAGCACAGCAACCTCAGGAAGAAGAGGTTGCTGAGAGCGAAGACGAAGAGGAGGACGAAGAAGTAGAGGCAACCGAAGGCCTAGGATCAATGTTCGGATGATAGCATAACTTAGAGAGGTATCAAGAGATGGAATATGTATACGCAGCATTACTGCTTCACAAAGCAGGCAAGAAGATAGATTCAGAAAACATGGAGGCCGTCCTTAGTGCGGCTGACGTAGAAGCTGACCAGGGTAGAATTAAAGCCCTGATTGCAGCTCTCGAGGGTGTCGATATTGAAGATGCACTGAAGAGTGCGGCAATGCCAGCTGCACCTGCTGCAGGTGCTGGCGAAGCCCCAACTGAAGAGCCTGCTGAAGAAGAGGAAGAAGAGGAAGAGGAAGAAGAAGACGAAGATGAAGCTACTGAAGGATTGGGCAGCCTATTTGGCTAGAACAGTTCTAAAAGCTCATCTACTTCCCAATTTCAATGGGCAGAGGCCGCAAGCTTTCTGCCCAACACCCTAATTTTTTTCCAGAGCAATTTTCAAGTACGCTAAAGTAGAATAGAGGTACGCTATATGATTCTCAAAAGACAATAATGGTGAACTGAAATTGCAGATTGTATATCATCCTGATATGGCGAAAACCTACGATAGAACACCGGCAGGGGCGCCCGGAAGATTAGATACGGCAGTGCAGGTTCTTAGCAAAAGCGAGGATTATGAATTCGTGGAACCCAAGCCTGCAACGAAGAAACAAATACGGTATGCACATGATCCAACTCATGTCGAGAATGTAGCAAAGGAAGGCTATGGGGGTTCCAATGGGGTGGTGTATCGACTCGCGGCACTGGCCGCGGGAGGTGCAATCAAAGCCGGACACATCGCAGCAGAAGGTGATCCCTCATTTGCTCTTGTCAGGCCACCTGGCCATCATGCTTCACGACGGGGATATTGGGGCTTCTGCTACTTCAATAATGTAGCAATATCATTGTTGGATTTGAGGGCAGAAGGAATCATAGACTCAGCGTTCATTCTTGACTTCGATCTCCACACGGGAGATGGCACCATCAATATTCTTGGAAATGATGATGCTTTTGTGATAGTCAATCCTAGTAGCAAAGGAAATGAGGCTTATCTTCAGGAGGTGAAAGAGACACTCTCAAGCAGTCCCTCCGTTGATATCATCGTTGCATCTGCAGGTTTCGACCAGTACGAAGGTGATTGGGGAGGGAATCTCTCAACCGATGCCTTTCACAAACTCGGACATCTCATGAGCGAGTTCGCACAGGAAGAATGCAACGGACGTCGATACGGAGTACTTGAAGGCGGTTACAACCATGAAGACCTAGGACGAAATGTTGACGCCTTCTGTAGCGGATTAATGACGAACTAGACATTCTAAGAATCTCGCCCCCTCGTTTGTTTGTTACAAAAGCAGTATCCTTAAACCCAGAGGATTTACGTTGCGAGCTAGGGATTTGTACGATGAGTAACTTGTCCAAGAGAAAAGGAATGTATGTGGGTCTAGGGATTATACTTGGTGCAGCTGCAGGAGTTTTACTGTTTATTCTAGCAAATCAAGCATGGTACATTGGAGCCGGGGTAGGAATAGGGTTGGTTCTTGGGGCAATCTTAGAGGGACTTCAGAGCGAAGAATCAGAATCAGCCGAAGTCGAATAGATATCTGCTCTATGTCCAAGAAGCTCAAGCACCTTATACAGTTTCTACAAACGAATTTCACGACCTTAAATCTTCAATCACGGTATCAAATCCTGTGAGATACGATGTATTTCCCATTACTGAGCCCGCTTACAAACTTCGCTGAGATGATTACGATGTATTTCGCTGAGATTTGGGACTTTCTTATCTTCATTGGATACTCATCTGCAGTCATAGTCGTTCTAACAGGCGCAATCCTGTGGTTTACCGAAGCGAACCCAAAGAGGGGGAAAGGTCTCGTCTTTGGAGGTATTGTGCTTGCCATCGTTGTGCAGTATTTCGTTACGTATCCGCCTTCTTTTGTCGCATAGTGATTAGCCCATTCCCAAGCCCATGAGAGGTACCTGCACACGCATTTGAAATCATAGTATAGTAAGAATTCATTACTAGGCGGAAAGCTTTATGACGATATAGAGTTCAGTTGGATTTGAATGGGCCGGTTGCCTAGCCCGGATAGGGCACCAGCCTTCTATAGGTCGTCATCTGGCCTGAAGAAAGTTGGACTTCGAGGGTTCTTGGCCTTTGATTTCCAAAGGCCAGCCCAAAAGTCCCTCCCGGCCCGCCACTTCAACCATAGTTCATTCTGAGAATCAGCTACCGAAGCCTGAGACCTTCAAGAAGCCCTTGTTGATAGTGAATTTACCAGCCACTCTGGTAGTTCAATGCCCACGGAATCGTACAGGTCTTCTTCTGTCTTTGAACCGGAGGCTATTTTGAGACGGGCTGCTCGCTTAGAACCAATCCCAGGAATAGCGCGCCACTGCCTCAGACTTAATTCTTCAGGATTGATAGGATATGGAAGGACTGTAAGGCTTCTGGGGCCATGATCTACCACTAAGAGGTCCATTTGGCGCGCATGGTGGCTTCCATTTGGCATATGGCATAGGAGCGGATACGTCCCGAGAGGGCGCAAAAGTAGGTTCTTCCCTCGTTGGGCCTCAACAAAAGCTGAACGGATGACTGTGCCCTGTGGTGCAATACGCTGAATCATGGGAAGATCGATTCGTTCGCGAACCTCTGCCTTATGGCGGTAAAATTCGTGATGTTCTAAGCTAGTTTCTCCCATATCATATGCTCGGGTGCCGGGGACGTGAATCACTTGGCGGATATTGATTCTTCGAAGCATCAGGCCTTCCTGTAGTATCCTATCGAGATAATCCATATTGTGCTTGATAGTTTGACTGGTCTCTCCCGGTAGACCATATAACAAATTGATTCCAGGTAGCAAATGTGGCAAACCACGAGCTACGCGTTTGGCACCAACTTCATTCAGTATCCGGATAGCCTGAATGATTTCTTCACCTGAAGCTTTGAGATTGTTTTCTTTGGCAACTTTTGGATCAAAAGATTCGACACCAAACGCAGCCACATCTCCCGGGGTATGGTATTTCACGAGGATTTCAGCAACTTCTGTGCTTTCTTCAGGATGATGTGCTATTGTTCCCGGGTTCACATTGTCAATATGAAGTACGTCTAAATCCGGGGCAATCGAACGGATTCCAGAAAAAAGGCGCTCAATCGTATGTGGACACGGAGTTGGGAATTCTTCTATGCCCATCTCCTTGGAACCATATGTGAAAAGATCTGGTTGGTTTCCTATACGAAAAGCACGAACACCTTGCTGATATAAGGATTCAACTTCTCGTAGTACTGCATCCACTGATCGCTGTCGAGGTGGTCCTTGGAGGGGCTCAATGCAGAATGAGCAACCCCCAGTCAGGTATCTGGGGCAGCCTGAATATGTTTCAATTTCACAAATTAGATGATTATTCGAATGGTCTGGATGCTGGCTTACGATGTGTGTTCCCTTGATTACGGAGTCCTCAAATTTCTTGTAGTTGTCTCGCTCCAATGAGCAGTCCAAGTCCTTTGGATGCTTGTTTCCTGTTATATATTCATCCAAGACTGCCTGCACATCGCCATCCACAATACAATCAAAGGGGGGAGAAAGAGCATCAGGGCTTAGTGCACGTTTTCCCCCCTCAAAGCCGCAACCGAATCGTGCCCAAGGACCAACCAGCATTTTCGGTACCGTTGCCACTAAAGGTGAAGAGAAAACATCCTTTGCTTCTTGAATTGATATCGGATTTCCACCGAGATACTTTCCAGGAACAATCATGCCAGCAATGAGAACAAGCAAATCAGCTGATGTCCAATTCCTAATGGAATCTCTCTGATTGTTTCGCACATCATCGATGGTTTGATAGATAATATCAATATCAGGAGAGTGAGCCCAAATGGCACCTGCTACATATCGGGGATAGGTTGCTAGGTAAGGCGGAACACCCAAGCATGTCGGTTCGTCAACATACCCATCAATAATGAAAACCCGTTCCAGTCAGTTCACCCCTTTTTCAAAACATCATAGCCTTTTGTGGGAATCATTCTTTCATGAGAGTCCCCCATATATCTAACTCCAGAACCTTCTTCGACGTGACCAATGGGCATCAGTTTTGCATGTTCACGTTTTGCAATTTCAACAGCCTTGTCCCACCCCTCTGTTGAGATTGTAAGCACAAGACTGAATTCCTCACCACCCTGCATAATGACTTCGACGAGATCGAGATTGTGTTTCTTCGTAAATTCCTCCACACCAGCTGCAACAGGCAATTCATCGATCAAAAAGAGGTGTCCACTTCGTTCTGCGAGGGTATTCAAGGTGATACCAAGACCATCGCTGCTGTCCATAGAAGAGTGTACAACGGAAGCTTTCGAAAGCTCTGAAACTATGGAAAGATGGATATCAGGTTTGTATGCAGCCTTGATGGCCCGATTCCGCAGTTTCTTTTCGGCAGAGTAGCCCTCGAGTAATATATTGAAGGCAACAGAACTAAGGCCAAATGTATCAGTAACCGCTATAATATCACCAGGTTGCGCGCCAGTTCTCGTTACGATTCGTGGCGGCGAGGCAGTCCCAATGCCAACCCCTGTTAGAACAATCTCCTTTGAATATCCCAAATCGCCGCCAAGGAATGGTACATCAGACTTGAGACAATACTGTGAGAATCCACGGATACATTCATGCATGGATTCGGTTTGGGAATCATCACCAACACATGCTGACAAAAGCATTCCTCGTGGAGAAGCACCTTTTGCAGCCAAATCACTGAGTGTCATCACTGCCGTTTTTCTTCCGGATTGAGCGTAACTCATCCCTGGAAGCTTGTCAGTACTTGTTACGAAGGTGTCTACATTGATGACTATGCTTTCGTTTTCATGCAGGGGAATATCCGATGCGTCATCGTCGAAATCAAGTCGTGATCCCGGGATTTTTCGTACGAGATATTTGATTTGTGATAGGAATTCCCGTTCACCTATATCGTTATTTTCCATTGTTGGGCTCCACAACTGGCTCCATGAAGTCTAATGATAAATGTTTATAACCACACTATCGGCACACGGCATCAGACGGGCCTCGGTGGCCAAGTGGTTGAAGGCGTCTGCTTCGTAAGCAGAAAACCGCGGGTTCGAAGTCCATTGCAATTTCTGTGTGGACGAAATTCCCGCCCGGGGCTCCATCCTTTTCTGCTTTGGACCTAGAGAACGATGTACATTTCATAGATATTATCAGTGCAAATTCCCTAGTATACAGAAATAGGAGGTGAATAGTTTGAAAGATACTAAATGTAAGAAAGAGAAGAAAGAAGAAGAACACCAACTTCCACCATTAGAGTGGTTTGCGGCTATCACGAGATAGACAACAGTGTTCCTAGTTTACCCAGATTAGTGTCTGTTGGCGAAGCGTTGCTTCGCTTCTCTCGGGGTTTTTCCCCGTCTCATATCGTTTCTGTTTCTTCAGTCCATTGCCATCCCGAAAAGGTAAAAAGTATCACTTGCCCCGCTAGGTCTGCGAACCCACTACTACTCTCATATGCGGAGGTTACCAAGCCTGGCCAAAGGTGCTAGGTTGAGGGCCTAGAGCGTGTCGGAAGCCATTTTCGATTGCGTGGGCACTCTCGTAGGAGTCCGCGAGTTCAAATCTCGCCCTCCGCACCATTTTTCATTCTATTGATATTGGTGAAGAGGGCTTTACAATGATGAAAAGCTATAAAGGCAGTTTTCATGGCTCTCCACCGTAAGCGGAGTAAGGAAGAATGAAGGCTCCACAGATTGGAATCATCGGCGCTGGCAACATGGGAAAGATCCACGCCAGAGTGCTACACAATGTACGCGCGCTTTCCGGGGTTGCTGATATCGACAAGGAGAAGGCGGCCCAGATAGCCAGTAAATACGGTGTCGACGCCTTCGAAAGTTATGAAGCAATGATAGAAAGCAAAGGAATTGATGGAGTGATAATCTCAACTCCAACGTCTACTCATGCTGAGATAGCACAATCTATTGCCGAGAAATTTGATAGTGTCAGGGGCATCCTGATTGAAAAACCGCTTGCCAGCACCCTTGCGGACGCAAATAGAGTGGCAAAGGTTCTGAAAGAAAAGGGGATAGGAGTTGTCGTCTCACACTCCGAAATATACAATCCTGTGGTCGATAGAGCACTAGATTTGATTAACAATGGTACTATTGGAGATCCCAGGACAATCATACATGATCGGAGGGGGCATGTCCAACCAAGTAGAATTCCATCACTTGGCGATGTGTTTCAAGACATCGGGGTACATGATTTTGATATAATGGCCCGGATTAGCCATGGAGAGGGAACCCTGTATGCGCAAGGGCACAAGAAGGAGGGTGTGTTCAATTCTGCAACAGTTATGGTTGAATTCGAAAACGGTACAGAGCATGTATTCCATCTTTCACGCCAGTATGCAGGCAGAAGGCGAAGCATGGACGTTTCCGGCGAGAAAGGAAATCTTATTCTCGATCTGTTTGGTCAGATAATCAAATTGCAGGATCTGGATGAAGAGCCCTCAGCTGATAGCCAGATGATTCATTTACCAGAAAGGGGTGCCACAATCAAAGTCTACGGTGAACCAGTACAAGAGGTCATAAACGATTTTCTCAGCAGCATAGAAACCGGAAAAGCGCCACGAGTCGGCCTTGATGATGGTGTTGCAGCCCTGAAGATTGTAGAAGCTGCAAGAGAAAGTGCAAACACAGGCAAGATAGTGGATGTCAATATTGAGCCGAGGTAATAACTTCTCCTGATAGATATGTCCTATGAGCCTTGGTAATTTTCGCGGTCACAGTCTCACCTATAGCAATATCCTCATCATGTAGAATGACGGGTACATAAGAAGGGTTGCGACCCATAAGTCCACTTTTTGAGCCATATCGAGTTACAACAACAGGACCAATCCAATCAACCCATGCTCTATGATTGGCGAGGTTCAGTTTGGTTACTAGATTCGTTAGCTTCCTGCTTCTCTGCTTTTTTACCCGAGTGTCAACTTTCTGACTAGACTTGGATGCCTCTGTATCAGGCCGATCGCCATATTTTGATATGTTGACCAAAGCGGGTCTGTATTGTTTGAGTGCCGTCACGGTCTCATGAAAATCATTCTCTGTTTCACCGGGAAAACCAGCTATTACATCTGTAGCGATAGTTGCGCGTGGAATTTCTTCGCGGATACGCTCTACTGCATTACCCCACTCTTCAACAGTGTATCGACGATTCATTCTGGCCAGAATCTCATTACTTCCTGACTGAAGAGGCATGTGGAAGAAGTTGAAATAATGCTCAGAAGACATAACGTGCACCATATCATCCAAGAACGGCGAGACGAGATTCGGATTGAACATGCCCAGTCTGAAGCGATGATTTCCAGCGAGTGTGTCAAGTTTCTGTAACAGCTGAAGAAGGTTCGTGCCCCTGTCATGACCATATACACCCGAATCCTGTGAGGTAAGCCGAATCTCGCGATAGCCGCTCTTGATACACTCTAGTACGAGTTTGATGATTCTGTCAATGCTATAGCTTCTTACATTTCCTCTGGCAAACTTCACAGCACAATATGCACAAGAACCAAGACAACCTTCACAAATCGGAATTGTGCAAATGACCGAATCAGGAGGAAGACGTAGGGAATCAATCTTGGGGGCGTCCTCGAAGGAGTCGAGTTTCACGATGCCTCTTTCATCATTCATGATAGCCCGCAGGGAAGAAGGAAGAGAATGGATTGATTGAGGAGTGTGTATTGCTGCGAAATTGGGAATAGCTCGTTTGATTCTCTTCAAGGAGATTCTGGGAAGGCAACCGGCTACAATAACAGGTTTGTTGATCTGAGAGAGTTCTTTCAGCCGATGAATGACCCGATCCTCAGTTGGTTCCTTGACACCACAAGTGTTGACCACTATCACTTCGGCATCTTCTTGATTGAAGACTTGTTGTGCCCCCACGCTGTTAAGCACACCCGCTATGATATCGGAATCAGCATCATTAAGAGAACAACCGTAAGTTTCAATGTAGTATTTCATGTCCAGTTGCAATCACCTTCACCCCCTTGGATATGAGGGAGCAATACGATTTCGTCTCCATCATGAAGCTTTGTATCCTCGCCCTCAAGATTTTCTACACTTGTCTTGTTGAGCATCAAAATGAGGTTGCCACTGAGTTCCCCCTCGGTCATGACAATATGGCGTACCTCCTCCTCACTGTTCTCCAGAACTGCATCCAAGGCATCCCCAACAGTTGCTCCTTCATTCAAGTCTAGAACCATTTCGTTTTTCCCTATTTTTCTTCTGAGGGTGCCAAGGGGTTTGAAACGGACTTGCATACGCCTATCAGACAGAGCTTGAAACGGTAGGCTATTCAGCCTTTTGATAGTGCCGAATCATATCTTCAACGAGATGATCAGCCACATCAACAATCTGAGTAATCTCAGCCTTTGTCACATCATCATAATGGATACCAGCTGTTACAACCGCTGAGGTGTGCAATGCTTCGCATATCTTCTCAGCTGCAGAGTTTGCAATGAGATAGTCTTTGTGTCCAGGAAGAGCCATAGTATTCACACTCGTAGTTGAAGCATCACGGTAGTGACTACGCGTTTGATATGCAGTGGCTACTCCCCCAATGTGGTGTTCATCTCCACCATATATGCACACGAGGTAATCATTCCCGATTCTCTTAGCATCGAGAAAGATCATATGGCGTCCGGCCTCTTTTCTCAGGGTTAGTTGGGCCATCTTACCGTCATCTCTAGCAAGTACGATATAAACAGAAGACTAGATAAATTATTCAGTCTTCATCGTTGTCTTTGGAGAGCCGTTCCTGAAACATCCTCCAGGAGAGTGTGAGGGTCCTTGGATGAGCGGCACGATACTCGTCTAGCTTTCTAAATGCAGTCGAGTGTGGTGCGTTCTTAACTTTCTCAGGCGTTTCATAGGCTTCTTCCGAAATGGTTTCCAGAGCAGAGATGAAGGTATCAAGCTCTTCTTTGGATTCAGTTTCGGTTGGCTCAATCATAAGAGCCTCATCAACAATCTGAGGGAAATATACGGTAGGCGCATGCACGCCAAAGTCAAGAAGTCGCTTCGCGATGTGCATAGCTGTGACGCCGGTATCTTCCTTCATTTGTTGTGCGGAAATCACGCACTCGTGTTTTCGAGGCGCATCTTGAGAATACGGCAGTTTGAAACCTTGGATTTCCTCAATGTGTCTCGCACAGTAGTTAGCATTGAGAACAGCAAGTTTCGATGCTTCTTTCAGTCCATCAGCACCAAGTGCATAGATATACGAATAGGCTCGTACAAGAACACCGAAATTTCCGAAGAAACCATGAACTTTCCCAATCGAGTTAGGATAATTATATTTCAAATCAAAGCTTTCGTCCGCTTTCCTCACGATACGCGGAATGGGTAAGAATTCAGCTAGTTTGTCCTTCACACCAACTGGCCCCGCACCCGGCCCGCCACCTCCATGAGGTGTAGACATCGTCTTGTGGAGGTTCATATGAACAATGTCAAATCCCATATCGCCAGGTCTTGTCATCCCCATGATTGCATTCAGGTTAGCACCATCATAGTACAATAACCCACCTTCATCATGAACTGTAGCTGCTATTTCTTCGATATCTTTCTCAAACACGCCGATAGTATTGGGATTCGTTAGCATCAAGCCTGCGGTCTTGGGGCCCACAGCATCTTTCACTGCTTCCGTATCAACCAACCCTTCATCACTCGAAGGCAGTACAACTACATCAAATCCAGCCATAGCAGCTGAAGCTGGGTTTGTTCCATGAGCAGAATCGGGTATGAGCATTTCTGACCGTTGCTCACATTCCTTTGTTATACAACGGTGATATTCCCTGATAAGCAGCACACCCGTTAGTTCGCCTTGAGCTCCTGCCGCTGGTTGTAGTGTAACAGCATCCATGCCAGAAAGCTCACCCAACCACTTCTCAAGCTCCCACATCAGTTCCAAGGCACCCTGGATAGTTGATGTATCCTGGAATGGATGGATATTGGTGAATCCATTTAGCGAAGCGCAACGATTGTTGACAACAGGATTGTATTTCATAGTACAGCTGCCCAGTGGATAGGTGCCCTGAGTTACCGAGTAGTTCATCTGTGAGAGACGAATGAAATGCCTAACTATCTGAGGCTCCGAGATTTCGGGAAGGTCGGGATGCTTTTTCCGTTGCATGTTCTCAGGAACCAGTTCATCAACGGATCCTACTTCTTGAACAATCGCATCTTCTGGGACGGGAAACCAGTGACCTATTTGACCGGGTGTGGACTTCTCAAAAAGAAGAGGAACGTCCCATTTTGCTTGTTTGTAACGTTGTTCATCTTTCGTCAATACTACTCAACCTCCTTTGTAAGATGTTCTTCAACGCTCTGAACAAACTTATCGATTTCCTGTTTTTCATGCAGTTCAGTAACGCAAACCAGAAGAGATTCACCAAGATCTGGAAAGCTATCAGAAAGAATTGTACCTGCGTGAATGCCCCGATCTAACAATCCTTCACGTATCTCTTGCGCCGGAGTATCCTCAAACCTGACAGCGAATTCCTTCCAAATTGATGAGCCAGCCGCTGGAGCTACGACCCCATCCAGTTCATTCAGCTTCTTCGCAGCATACATTGATTTGTATGCAATAGTTTTGCTCATTTGTTCCAAACCGGACGGCGTAAGAAGTGAAAGGTATACTGCTGCAGTTACTGCCATGAGTGCTTGGTTAGAACAGATGTTACTCGTTGCTTTTTCTCTTCGGATATGCTGCTCCCTAGGAACCAGTGTTAGGACGTATCCACGTTCATAAGGTTCCTCTTTGGTCCGGGTTAGACCAACAAGGCGGCCAGGCATCTGACGTATCACCCTCGTTCCCCCTTTGCAGCCAAAAATCCCAAGCAACGGCCCCCCACATGAAACAGGTGAGCCAAGTGGCTGGCCTTCTGCAATCACTATATCGGCACCATAGTCTCCCGGAGGGCGAATAAGACCTAGTGAAAGAACATCCACACCTGCAACAAGTAGTGATCCCGCGTCGTGAACTAATCTATTAATCTGGTCCACCTGCTCTTCGATAACACCCAGGTATGATGGATTTTCTATGTAGACCCCGGCAACATCATCATCAAGCTTGGATTCCAAATCATCAAGCATCAGCAGCCCACTTCTGGGATCTTGTTTGACTTTCTCAACTTCAATATCAGCAGATTCACAATATGTTTCAAGAACGGTGAGGTGGTTTGGATTCATATAATGTGGAACAAGAAAACGGGCACACTTGCGCTTTATTCGAGAGGCCATCCTCGCAGCTTCACCAAGTGCACTGGCCATATCATACATACTACTGTTGACAACATCGATTTGTAGAATCTCCGCGAGAAGACTTTGATATTCAAAGAGAGTTTGCAACATACCTTGGCTTACTTCTGCTTGGTAGCTTGTATAGGAAGTGACAAACTCCGAACGGTTTGCCAAAGCAGGAACAGCTGCTGGTATGTAATGCATATCTACGCCAGCTCCAAGAAAATTCTTACCCGCTGTTAGTTCTACATTCTTAGATGCAAGCGCCTTCAATCTACGGCTTACTTCTTCTTCAGTATGTGATGTAGGCAAGTCCAACTCTTTATCGAGCCTGAATTTCTCAGGTATATCACTGAAAAGACTTTCAATATTCTCCGCACCGATAGATTCTAGCATCTCTTTCTTGTTTTCTGTAGTTATAGGAAGGTATGGATGCTTTCGTTTCATTCAGCTTCCTCCGGAGAGGTTTGTCCCAGTTTCGCCAACTTGATTATGACAAATTAGCTTTCCCATCTAACAAGGGATAGTCGGTCATGTATCTACATCATTCTTAAATTGTGATACCATGAAGACTTCTTATAGGAGAATCCAAGGTGAAGCGGTGGCTTATGGACATCTTAGCATGTCCAGTCAAAGAGTGTAGAAGCAGTCTCGACCTCGAGGTACTTGAATCCCATATGGTGCAAACCGATGATGGGGAGGTCGAGGAAATCGATGCCGCACTCATAACGTGCCCTAAGTGTGGGCGTTGGTATCCAGTTATCGATGGGATAGCATGTATGCTCCCTGACAATCTTAGACAAGAGGGGAAACAGAAAACTGAGGAAACCGCATTTCTGAAGGAATGGGAGGAGAAAATCCCTGCTGAAATCATTGCTGAGGGAATACCATTTGGATTAGAGAGAGAAGAGTGAAGAATCAAACTGCAGCAAGAATCGTTCAAAATGCTTAGTTCAAATCGTAACTCACCGCTAAAGCCTTAGATGTGCAACATATCATTCAGAAACAGTAATATTGAAAGCAGTCGTGGACTCGAAACGAGATAGATGATTTGCCTACTTCATCACGAGGAGACATCATCTAAATATAGCCTAGCCCTGTAGTGTAGCGGTCAATCATTTCGGGTTTTGGTCCCGGAGACCCAGGTTCGAATCCTGGCAGGGCTACCATCTTACCCTTTTTCATGTACGCTGAGGTCTGTGGGTTCTTTCATCTGGACCTTGAACAATCGCTTCACTTCTGTAAGGACCAATCGGTCACCATTAACAACCACGTCTATGGAAACCTGATTCTGTAAGCCCGATGTGGTTAGTTTCTTCTCAAGTATAGTCTGGACCTGAAAAACCCCGGCAGGATTGTCCATATGAACAGTGATGAGTAAAGGCCGATTCTCACCATGGTCAAGAATAACATCTTTGATGGCAAGCGCGCTGACACTGTGTATGTCCACTTTCCCTTTCTGGAATGGCACTATGGTACGGCCTTTCGTCATATCGCACCCATCGCCAATTTTCGTGATGCCGGCCTCTAGTGTCAGGCACTGGGTATCATCATCATGGGCGTAAATCCCATGGAGAATGAAACTTAGAATATCGGCAGCCTTGGCGGGATCTTCATACATCTTGTCAAGTTTGGGCCCAAGAATAGGACTCGCAAGTTGCATGGCAGAAATTGCGTGTTCTTGCCGGTGGACAACCATGCCAATGTCATGCAAATACGCAGAAGCAAGAACAATCATGCGTGCGTCATCGGTATCGCCCAGATTTTCAGCAACGATGTTTGGCTTGAAAGTGTCATCAAGAATATCAAAAACTCTTAGGGCGTTCCATGTTGCTACTTCTGCATGTACCGGACCATGGTCAGTGTATCCCAGACGCGATACTGCCATTCGATTGGCAGCACGAAGATACGATTGAATCTTAGGTGATGTTTTCAGATAATTGTACATTTCATAGGCCTTTGTGCTTGAAGAAAGAAGGTCACCCGCCGAAATAGCGTCACGGTCTAATGATTTATCATTGTTCATCGATATGCCACCTCCAAAGAGGGGCATCAACCCACGGAATGGTGCCAATTAAACATTTCACAATGTAATTTACGAGGAGATATCTTTTTAGCTGGATAGAGAGTCTTCCGCGTTCATTGGAAGTCCCTCCCGCAGTTTAGGCTCGTTTCATTAGAGCTCTCCTGCTTCTTCTTCAATAGATAGGAGAATCCGATCTATCGCGCTCGTGGCTTCCTTTATTGTATTCAAGTAGTCTTGTCGCGACTTCTCAAATGCAGCTCTGCTAATCCGTTGTTTCTTCTTTCTTCGAAGTAGTTGTCGCAATCCAGCTTTGGCCCCTTCAACTTTCTCATTTTCCATCTCCAGTTGTGCAATCATATCACGATACTTGGAGCCATAGGAAATCAACTCATCCTTAACCGAAGGAAGCTCACTATCTATGTCCTCAAGCTTAGACTTGATGTCTTTCTCGCGAATCATGTATTCTTTCTTAGAGACCTTCCCTCTTCGTCTCGAGGCTTGCAGCTTCTCCAAGTCCATCTCAAGCGCCGTCTTCCTGGAATACATATCCGCAAACTCTCTGAGAAGTTCTGGTGGAGCTCCAACTTGCCTGCGTACTTCTTCAGTTGATTTGCCTACCACCGGAGCCGGGCCCTTGGGTCGTATCTTGCGATAAGATACATAGACTGTGGCAACCAACCCAATGATGAATGCGAATATGAGTGGCCTCGCTACAATTCCAATAGCTAAGTTATAGACGAGCCGTACTTCAGGTGGATTATATTGCGTTGTATTGAAAACGGTGTAGCGAAGTATTGTATCAAAAGCACCATAGAGCAATCTGTAGCTTCCTGAAGCGTCAACAACTGAGATTGAAGTTGAAAGGACAAGGTCAACTGTGTGCTTCTCTACAAGGATATGACTCAAAGTACCCATAGGTAGTTCAAGTAGGCTTCCACCCGGTGAGGAACTTGTATACGCGTCCAGTTTCACATAGTAGTCTATTTTGAAAGTATAATCCCATCCAGGTTTGAACTTGCCCTCACCAAAACGGTCGCTCTGTAGATTGATCGTTAATTCAACGGATTCATTGAAGTTGTGTTCTGCTGTTGTCTGCGAATCTGCAAGTATACCTACTTTGTCATGAATTCGAATGCCTGACGCGTAGGCTGGAACTTCGAAAGATATCTTATCCTCGTTTGCGGTTCCGATATTGTGTATTGAAATTTCTTCAGTATAGACCAACCAACCCCAAGAGTTCAGCTTCACACTTGTGCTCCGATCAGCCGTCAGATATGGTGTAAAAGAGCTCATGTTGAGAATGAACATCTCAGAAGACATTGGCTCCAAGTTCTCAGTGGTATCATCGACTTTTTCACTAGCCAAAGAGTCTCCGCTTCGGAGATTTGTGGCCAAGCTGGCACGCCTAAGAACATATGGAACAACAGGATACTTCAAGAACTTCAATTCATAGATATTGCCTTCATCTTCAAGGAGTGTGTGAAGAGAGTGGAAGTACATCTCAGATGTGAAGTTGTATGTTTCCTCTACAGAAACAGGCTCAAAGAAATGCAGTCGCCAATGCATGAGATCCGCATCATTAGATATTCGAACTACTTCAATTTCACGATCATTTGCATCTGTGGCTGAAATTGAAAGGAAATGAGGTTCCCATCTAGTGGGTAAGAACACCTCAATCGAGTTGATGGGGGCGGATCCATTGTTCTTGACAGAGAACGTATCCTCCACCTTTGTTTGATGGTGTTCCAAGGTACTAACGGTTCGTGATACCCTTAACCGCATCCCAAGCAGAGGAATCTGCGGCCAGTAGAAAATAACATCCACTGATGCAATACTAGTTACATTGGATGCATCGGTAGCATTGAACCAGATAGTATGTGTTCCATTATCATAATCCGAGAGGTCAGTCTTGGATTCCCAGAGATCGGACTTGAAATTACGATAGAATTCAATCCATTCGCCATCATCAACTCTGTAGAAGCATCTTCGGACTAATCCATCATCAGACGCGTTGACCTTCAAAGTTGTAACCAAACCAAGTATTGCATTTGGTTCAGGATTGACTATCTCCAAAACGGGGGCAGTGTTTGGAACGACCTGCATACTTAGTGGGTTGGTCCATTCCGTATGTTGAGCAGGAAGCGAACTAAAATCATCATTCGGTCCACGAAGAAGAACAAAAGGAAATCGTGCATCAGTCGAGTTATACAGAGGAATGTCATAGGGATCTGTGCTGTTCATCCGAATGAAGTATTCAACCTGTGTTGTTCCGCCAACCAGACTTGCATTTGCGGAGAGTATTCTGCTTTGATTAGCATCTGGGAGATGCTGAAAAGTACTGATGCCATGCTCATCACTATAGGCTATCGAGCTCATATCTGCAGGGTTATCAAAACTCTCACCAATGCGCTTCAAAGTGATAACATATTCAAGGTCCTTTCCATACATGGGGTGTCCCGGTCTATTGTAGGCTTCTTCGGCGGGAATTATGAAATGGCGCTCTTCGCCAATACGCATGCCGATGATTTGGTCGATGTAAGCATTGAGAAGAGCATTCTCTTCAGCAACTTCGGGTCTCAAATCGCCAATAGGAGTATCAGATTCATCACCTGGTGCACTTCCCTCTTGCAAAAGGGTCCCATTTCGAGTATAAAGCTTGTAATCTACAGTGACCACATCATTTGGGGTTACACGTGGATAGCTCGATAGGGGGGTACCAGTAGCAGTTCCATAAATCAAATCACTCCCATTGAGACCATCTGTACTAAAAGTGCCGGTTTGATTCTTCCATCCAAGAGCTAACCAGCCAGATGTGGGGGCAGATAACCCTACGTATAGAACGGAGGAATTATGCTCGAAGAATACGGTTGTACCGGTTGCAGGATCAGTATAGTTTTGGCTATACTCTGTTGGGTCTATGATTCCATCTGCAAACCCGTAGTGGGTATCAACGTACGGAATCGATAGGTTCACGGGGGAATCCGCGGCCGATGCAATGTCTACAGGTTCAACATCAAACGCGGAATTGCCCCAGCTGTGGGGGTGAGACATGGTTGTTGCCATGCTGCTGGCAAAGAGTAATACCAGTAGTGCGAGTGTCACCGACCGTCTATGGAACATGCTCAAGATATGATCACCATGGTTTACTTGTTCGTGAAAATCCAGTTTACAATCAGGATGCTTCACGAACAATCCGCCCATCTTGTGTTTGGTTAAAATAGTTTCGGACAATACAAGTGCCGTACAATTATTGATTCCTAGAGAAGTATTAAAAGGAGGTAGAAACTGACCGGGATATGTGAGGTATGAGCTCGTGTTCACTATTCTGATGGCGTTTCTCATATCCATAGTAATTACGGTAGTGTTCCTGCCCACCACAATAGAAATGTTAGAAGAAAGGAACAAATTCGCTGAAGACGTCCATAAAAAAGACAAGCAAATGGTTCCTAAAGGTGGGGGATTTGTTCTGCTGTTTGCTGTTGTCGCCGCCTTATTGATTATTGTCGGTTTCTCCACGTTCATCATGCAGAATGCGGTTAATCCAGCTATACTTGGTGCATTGGTCTCGATACTAATGGCGGGAATGGTTGGTCTCTTAGATGACAACCTAGATTTCAGAGATAGAACAAAAATCGCTTTGCCCCTAGTTGCATCTATTCCCCTTATGGCACTCAATGTGGGGACAACAACGATGTCAATACCTCTCATAGGTGATGTTAATCTACAGTGGGCATATCCATTACTAGTGGTCCCCCTTATGACAACATTCATTGTTGACAGTACAAACATGTATGGGGGAATGAATGGGCTTGAGTGTGGACTCAGCATCGTAAATTCATCGGCCATAGTAGTCTATGCATTGCTAACCCCAATACTCACAGGAAATGGTCTGGTTCAAAATCAAATGGACGGAGCAACAATAGCAGCTTCATTACTTGGTGCCTCGATTGTGTTCTTCCTTTTTAACAAGTACCCAGCAAAGGTTCTGCCAGGGGATGTTGGAAGATTACCAATAGGAGCAGCTATGGCCGCCTCCCTGATTATAGGCAATATGGATCGATTAGCTGTAATACTGTATTTGCCATTTTTACTGAATTTCATGATGTATCTTGTCTATAGATTGAAGGTAAAGAGAACAGGCATGGATTATCAGAAATTCGCAAAGCCAAAAGAAGATGGTAGTCTTGACGTTGTTGGTCCCTATACCATGTATTGGTTACTCCCCCACTTCTTTCAAAACGTAACCGAGAGGAAGAATGTATTTTTCTTGATACTTTTACAGGCCATATTGGCTTATGGAGGTGTCATTCTTTTACTCGTGGTTGGAATCTAAAGAGTAGTGAGCCTAGGTCAGCTTATCTGAAAGATACACGTCAACGACATAATCCATACCATAACGACTGAATGCCTGTTGTTCAGCCTTCTTTCGTAGCTGCTTGAAATCGTCGATATATGCTTGCCATTTTGGAGTCTCGTAACGAACGTCTCGTTTAAGCTCATCCAAGCGCTTCATATCAGCATCCGTCATTGATTCAGTTGGCAAATCGTAGTTTACAATATCAGCAGCGGTAACACCAATCCACTGAGCTTCGGGGATGGTCAGACCCCTTATGTGAGCTGAACTTGCACTTCCACAAATAATCACCCGTGCAATATGGAGTCCCCAGGGGTCACCATCTGTGAATATGTACAATGGAAGATTCAGGTGTTCATGAAGTCGTTTCATCAACCGTCGTGTCGATCGTGGGGGTTGGCCTCCAAGCTGAACAAGGACAGCATTGAATGTTTCCCATGCTTTCGTTTCAATAAGGCGAGAGAACATGCCTCCAGATTCCACAGCGAGAATCATCTCTGCGTTGGTGTCCAATGGTTCTGCAGTCATTAGAGCTGGGCCTACTGGCAAACCATCCGGGCTTATAGTGAGGTCTACTTCACGACCCTCATATCCAGGGACAGTGTACTCCATAGTAACACGCCCATATATTGAGGAATGTTCCTCAGGAAAAATCCCAAAATCTTCACGTGCCAATCCAGTAAGGGATTCCAAATCAGCAACGATTCGGTCTGATTCCGATTGACTAGAGAAATCGATGTCTTCGCCCTCACTCGAGTAGTAGAGATCCCTGAGTGAGCTGGTACGCTGTGCACCGAGAAGCTTCTTTGCAAAAGCTGCAACCCACATTAGTTGAGAAAAGCTTTTGATATGTTTGATATTCTTGGAATCCCGTGTAATACTTGAGTCACCAAGAACAAATTGCCCTTTTGTTTTGTCAAAGACAATATTCCCCGTAGTCCGGTCAGGAAGCTCTAGAGTGGGAAACTCACCATCACGAAGTGAATCCAGAATCTCCTTGCCCAGTTTTTTCAGAGCGTTTTGAGCATCGTCGAATTTAGACATCAAGATTCACCTCGAAGAGCTGTTCAACCAAAGAGTGAACTGAGGGTACTTCGTCCTCTTCTGAGAGCTCTGCTCCAAGTTCAGCAATGAGAGCAAGCTGCTGAGAATAACTTCTTGCTTCTTTGATTCTTTGAGCCCGTTTTTTCTTCACCTTTGTCATTCGTCGCAAACATCTACCGAGTTCTTTGTAGAGCAAAGTAAGATGAGATTCGATTTCCGCTTCAGTTGCCACTGACTGTTTGCCAGCGGCTTTGTAAGGAACTCGGGTTGAGCAGAAATGAATAAACAAACCAACTTTTCTCGATTTTGTTAGACCGTATCTAGACCAATCAACTTCGTTGAGGGACTTTGTCATTACATCTTCACTGGCATCATAAAGAAGAGGAACTCTATTTGTGAAGCGGAACAAGCCAGGAGTCTTTGCTTTCCGTAATCTCCCGCCAATAGCAATTACTCCCTCAACAATGAATGGATGACCACCCCATTCTGATGGCCCTTTCTGTGCATAACCAACGTCTACGGCATCATATGTTTCAAGAACGGCATTCATGAACGGTTTCTCGCCTATCGGACTAAGAGAATCGATGGTTGGGCGACCCAACCCCTGGAAGTTCTGGAGAGCTGTGCTTAGCCGGCTTATGTCAGACCGCTCAAAATCGCCAACTTCTCGTTGAGGATTCATACCAAGGAATTCAATTATTTTAGAAGAAGTAACACGACCAACCTGTTGGAAAGATTTCCGAAGAAACTCCTGAAGTGGAGACTGAGCACATTTCTTGATCAGTCTTCGGAGTAGCTCCATATCGGCGGCATGAGGATGAGGTTTTGCAGAAACAGGAGGGGTGGGCAGTGTATCGCTGGATGGATGGATGGCGAATTGCTTTTCGCCATCTCGTACGAGCTCAATTTGAGAGTGGGGAGTGGAGACAGAAGTCAATCTGAGGTAATCAACTACTCGGTCATACGCTCTTGCAACTGCACCCTTCATGCTGATACGAACCGATGTGCCGACTTTATTTCGCTTAACCGAGTTTGAAGATACAATAATAGGCCTATTTTTTTCAACATCAATGAGAAGTTCATAGGTCCTGCCTGCCTCGTCATTCTCTGTGCAGGTATAAATCATAACAGGGGTTTCTGTAGTTATCTGGCCGTAGAGCACAGCCATAGTCACTCCAAGTCCAAAGGTACCACGTCTCTGGCGAGAGAGATACTTGCTACCGTAGAGAACTCTGCCAAATGAATCAGCTACATGTGCATGAGGTAAGCCTTCACCATTGTCCGATACAGTGATAGTTACAATCCCTGAGGGGGCTTCATCGATTTCCACCTTAATCTCGGGTCTCTTACGTGCATCCTCGCAAGAATCAAGGCTGTTTTCTACCAGTTCACGGACCGTAGAATAGACAGCTTGTGTAGGATTGCCAAATCCTGCCATCTGGCGATTCCGATAGAAGAACTCCGCTGGTGAAATGCTGGCAAATACTCTGCTTGGATTTTGAGGCATTCTACTCCAAACAACCTTTGATTGACAAGATTATAGGATTCAGTATTATAACGAAACAGCCCAAATTAAAACTCGGAATTTTCCCAAATCTGTGCTTTGTAGCGATTCAAGTCGCGCCGCATACTTTCTAGCCTAGAATAGACAGAGCTATGAGGAGCACCAGAAATCAGCATATCGATAGCTTTCCGAGCATAGTCAAGACCGGGATAATAGCCAATGATTGAGACCGTATAGCCATATACGGAAACCATTGTTTCGGTAGTTTGTTCAATGATTTTGCGCGTCTTGCCATCCTCCCCGATGATTCTGCCAGCAACCCTTCTTATTTGTCGAGGAGATGAGCCGACAATATCTCGTAGTGAGATTATCACAAGACGGGCATCATCATCCATAAGAGTGAATGCATTTCTTGGGCTAAAACCTCGTGCCATTGCACGAATAATGTTTCGAGCCTTCCATGCAAGCACAGGATCCTCTGAGTCTCTACGACCGGTAAGAGTGACTACTCCCTCTTCAGAGATTTCTACATCAACATTCGTCATGTTTTCCAATCGATTCTTGACTTTGCCATCTTGGCCTATGATTACCCCGATTCGGTCACGGGGCACCTTTATGGATTCTTGGAATAGCATACTAGTCTTCACCTCCAGAGGAAACGATTTCTTCAACCATTGTGACCGGGTCTTCGGTTTCGACACCCAGACGACCAAAGTAGCGGGCAAGGTTTTCAATGTCCCGAAACAGGAACTCTTTCGCATGGGGGTGTGCTTTCAGAACGGCTTGAGAAACATCAATGAGTACAGGTCCACCGTACCACATGATGTTGAACTCGCTCAAATCGGCATGAACAATTTCGGCATCCCGATATCCACAAAGAACCATATCCATGATTTCGTTGAATATCTTATCAGGCTCAGGTATTTCTATATCTTTGAGAAGGGGTGCTTGTAGACCCTCTTCGTCATCTCCGATGAATTCCATCACCAGCACATTGCGTTTCACAGCAATTGGTTCAGGCACTCTCACGCCTGCTTCATGGAATCTTAGGAGATTCTTGAACTCCTTGTTAGCCCACTGAGGGATTAATGATCTTGCACCAGTTCCAACTCGCTTGAAGCGAGGGTCACCAGCAATGTACTTCTGCATATACTCCTTTTGTGCAGTTGTCATACGGTAGATTTTGATAGCAACATACGTTCCATCTCGTTTCTGACCTCGATAGACATTCGCTTCTTTGCCGGCGCTGATAATACCATGTACAGCATCAATAATCCCACGATTCAGAAGGTTGTATAGCACCTTGAGCGTGGGTGGATCGATTACACCCTCTACAACTTTCAGTTCATCAGAGTCCTTTCGTTTCTTGCGGTCCTCGTCTTCTTGTGCTTTTTCGAATCGGGAGAGAATATCTTCATAATCTTCTTCCCGTCGATCCATATCCATCCTACCTAACAATCCAATGGTGTTCTTGACCCTGAGAAGACAAAACAAGAGGCAACAATCAACAATCTTTTGGGTATTCTAGAACATTTCCAAGATGCCTTTACGTTCTAGCCAATCGACTTCATTGCCTTTGTACCGCCAAATGACGTCACATTTCTCATCACTTTGAAAAGACCAAGGTACAATCAATACTGTATCTCCAACTCGCATCCAGATTCGCTTTTTCATACGGCCAGGTATTCGACCAACTCGCATCTCGCCATCCTCACAGCGAACCCGGACACGGTCATGTCCCAGCATCTGAACTATTATAGCAAACTGTTCTCCTTCTGATCTATTGGGAGTTCTTACGCGCATCGGTTGGTCTTCATCATTTGATCTATTCCCGCGGGCCAAAACGACATCTCCAAGGTCAACTAGAGTAATATCTAACCTTGCGAAAAGCTTCTGTAGAGAACATTTAAGGGTTGCTGAATATCATACAGAGGTCTCATCCAAAAAGACATCAACCAGCAATTTAAGATTCAGAAGGCCCCTCACAAGCGATTCACACAGCAGGTGAAACTGTAAGGAATAGGTCATACTTACATTTCCGAGAAGACGAATGCTTTTTCTCATGTTGTGTTAACTGGTTGCGGAACATAGTACACCGTACCCTGTAATTTGACCGCCCATATCTTGTCTCCGTTCTCCAAATCGGAGGGCAACGAATCCCCGGGTAGATTCTCCACCTCATACGTTTGAGAATTCATCAGCTGAATTGGTTCTCCATAGGCCTTGGAGATAACCATATACTCTTGCTTATCGGATTCCGGGGCAAGGAATTCAATCTCTTGCCATTTGCTACTCCGTTGTGATACTGTAAATTCGCTTTTGTCTTCGAAACTGTAGCAAACCAGACCTCCCCGTCCCAAAGCACGGACCTGGCAGGGGCTACCAGCAACTTCCACAAAATCACCTTCCTTGAAGTGAGGTAATCGAAGGAGTATAGTTGTTCTATACTTCTCCTTTCCATCGGATTCTTGACCAATCAGTTTGTATGTTTGCTTGCGAGCAGCCATGTAACGGGATTCCAAATCATCAGCAATCATTCTACACAGATGATTTGACCCAATCTTAAGATCAATGCCGTACTTGGTTCGGGTAATCTCATTTATGTATGCCATACTATCTTTGCCATATTCCCCAATTGTCAGGTCGGTTGCCGTGTCAAGAATTTCGTCTTCTTCTGCCTTGGTGAGCTTTCGATCATCAGCGCGAATCTGTAATATGGCCTCATGGTATCCCCCTCTCATCATTCCACAGCTGTCACAAGTCCCATAGTCAAGTCTGACTTCGACATCGTGTATTTCGGTATGAGGGGGTAATTCAGGATGTGAATGCCCTTGAGCAACCACTTCAATGTGCACAACTCGATCCAGTCTTTTCTGTGGCATCACAGAGTATGTCACATTTTCTCCAAGTACTTCGACTTGATCATCAAGAAGAATCTGCAATTGAAGGGCAAGAAGCTCCTCAGGGCTGGATATACGTTCTGTAATCTGTTTCCAGCGACCATGGATTTTGACAGCGCCACATCTATCACAGATGAGCATACGTAGAGGTGTTTCTACCTTGAGAATAGGATGCTCTTCATTGTAGCATCCCTCGCATAAACCCTCAACTACAGCGGGTTTTCCACACAGGTAGCAGGGAGGTCTCATAATCAGCTCATCTCAGACTATGTCATTCTAACTTTAAAGTCGCGGGATATCTAACAATTTTGTGATTAAGTATTGTGCACATAGATTTGTACAGGAAGAATCTAGACGAAAAACAGTCTTGAACAATCTACAGGGTTTATTCAAATCAAAAAGGGACTCGAATTATCTACACGTATAGTAGTTACAGTTGTACCCATTGAGCATGTGGGTGTCCCTGAATATCTACGACCGCGTCTTTGTGAACCATTCCCGCTTCGATAGCAACATCAACAGTGGTTTTACCAACTATATTCACAATCGTGGCTTTCTCAAGATGCTTAAGACAATCATCAACGTGCACCAGCTTGTCACCGTAAAACTCCTCGCTGACCTTGAACTCAAGATCTCCTTTGACCAAGGTTTTGTTCAGCAGAGCCTTATCACACATGGCTACCATGTAGTGATCGATGGTTTCGCGGACCCGCATATAGACCTCCATTTTCATTTCACTTCCATCAAACAGGTCGAATTGATGTACGTGCTCCACATGCTGAGCAGCGCAAATAGTATGCGTTTTTCTCTTTCTCCATGTGAGTATCAGGCCTGCCACAAACGGGGCATATTACGTAGTCTTGGATGTATTCTTCTAGGACATCTTGTACGTTATGTGAGTAGAATTTTCCATTGAAAATAGCATTTCCGCCTTCAATCGTCCCTGCAGTAGCTAGCTGACCAGACACATATTTCAGTACCTCCTTTCCAGGTCGATTCAAGACATCCACTATTTCTTGGAAATTCTGCCAGATAGTCCTATTACCTTGGACTATTAGCTGAACATCCGGCACTTGGAAACGTTCGCCAGATTTGTCAAACGCATCTTTAGGGACCTGAGATCGTCCCCTTTTCAGCAGGCTATCATATTCTTCCATATTATGTCTCTCTCCATTCTCCTTTATTGAAGCTTCTGTTCTCACATGGGAAGATATACGCCCACTTCCTTTTCACGAATCTTGTTTTCCTCCAGTAAGTCGAGGACCTGTAGCTGGATTCCTGCTTTATCTTCACCCTGGGATACGAAGCGCTCACAGATTTCACGCATTTTGATACCTTTTTTGCCAGCCGAGTTTTGAATGAACTGTAGAATTTTTTCAGAAAGAGTAGCCGCGGTATCATCCTCATCGGTGTATGATTCAAGAGTGCTTTCAGTAGATATAGCCTCATCTGATTTTGATTGTAGCTGCGATTGTTCTTCAGGGGGAGTCTCTAGGGTAGAAATACCAGCTTTTGTAAGCATTGCGCGATACCTTTCAAGTAGATGAACGGTCATAGTGTTGGAATCCTTGACTTCCTGAGTTATTTCAGGTACGATGTAGATTTCATCCTCATATTCGCGGATTTTACCAACAACAAGTATGAGCTTATCCTCAGGAGTATTCTCAAGCAAAGCAGCTTCAGTGCCCCAAGCTTTAGCCCTGATTGTTTCAGTACCATCATCTATTGTTATACTTGCAAAATTGCCGTCACCAACGTATTTGTTGACAACAAAGCCAAGTACTACTACACGGCGAAGCTCTACGCCATGGGGGGATACAACATGGGGACCATTCGTTTCATCAAATCTGCCATTTACTATATCATTTACACAGGCTCTAACAGCGGTCATTCGTTCAGCCATCATCTTGATTCACCGTGTATACCATCGTATTGGTATGAGCGTATTTATGATATCCCCCTGAAAGGCATTCTTGAATGTTTGTGATTATACCGATTTTCATGATAGTTTTCAGCTAGAAGAAATCCTCCAAAGCACTCTGTCGGGTGGTATCACGAATTTTTTCCAATGATGCTTCCAGCCTCTCAAGGGAACTATCTACCCGGTTTCTACTGAAGTCATGCTCATCACACAAGAGGGCTCGAATGGCATCAAAATCTGGATCCTTCCATTTCGGGGTTTCGATAGTTACTTCAGGTGGTTTCAAGAAGATGTTACGAATTTGCTCATAAGGAAAATCAAAATCATAGTCAGTAGCCGATTCAATTTCCTCTAGAGTGCCATGTTTCTTCACAAGCTTCAAGGCAGTTTTAGGTCCGACACCTGGAGGAGAATCATTGTAATCAGTGCCGATGAGAATAGCTATGTCTATTAGCTGTTCCCGACTGATTTCCAGTAGTCGGAGATTAAGGTCAAGATCAATGAGTTCCGGTTCAATAGTTACATAGCCGCTAGAAGAGGAGGATTTCCTGCGACCTGATATCGTCAGGTTCCGTATCATGCGCGGACAGCCGTAAAGGAGTGAATCGTTATCTTGGCTCGCACTTGCCCAGACCAAGTCATCTTGTACCAGCTGAGCTGCTAGCGCTTCTCCTTCCGAAGGGGCTTGTATGTGAGGAATACCGAGAGCAAAGAGTAACTCCTTACTATCAGTAACCGTATCCTCGGTAAGTTTGGAACTTGCTTGAGCCGCCTTTCGAGCATCCTCAATCCGGCCTTCCTCCTTCGCTTTCTTCCATTCTTTTCGAGCTTTCCTTCGCACTGTTCGTCTACGTTCGATTTCTTCAGATTTCAGCTCAGGAGGCTCACCATCAAAGACATATACTGGGTGAATGCCCTTCTCAAGCAGATTGATATTTCGGTAAAAGAGGCCGCTCAGATGGCTTGTTACCCGCCCTTTTCGATCTTTGAGAGGGGTACCATCAACTTGACGGATTATAGCCAAGAAGGAGTATATGGTATTGAAAGCATCTACCGCAATCTCACGGCCAGATAAATCCGATAGTGAGAGTGTCTCAGCCTGGACGATTGCTCCAAGTTTCGTACCCATGTTTGTGTCTCCCGCTTATGCTAACATGATAACGCACTATATAGGCATAAATCATTGGTGGCGAGTAAATCCCAATCATTCAAATCAGATTATCGCAGCTTACCCTTCGGTAGGTTTATAATTATTCCAAGACTGGCCCAATCTGTCCAGAGCGACTGGAAATACCGATTGGTGATAATTTGTCGTCTATGAAAGCTATAAGATGTACCTCATGCCATCGTTCCATTTCACCGAAAGAAAACAGCGTCAAGTTTCGATGTCCATCGTGTGGAGAATTCATAATATGGCGCTGTGAAAATTGCAGACGCTTTTCCATTAACTATACCTGCCCCAATTGTGGCTTTGAGGGCCCCTAAATCATGAAAGAGGCATACAAATGGCAAGAGTCATAATCACACTGAAGGTCATGCCTGAAGACGTTGACATCGACCACGAGGCATTACTAGAAAAGATAAAAGAGAATATCCCAGAAGGTACTGATGTAAGAGCAACTGAGATTACACCAGTAGCATTTGGTCTGAAAGCAATTAGAATGAATGTTGCGAGGGAGGAATCAATGGGGGGTACAGAGGATATCGAAGAAGCCATAATGGAGATTGAGGGTGTAGGTCAAGTCGAAGTTGAACGCGTATCAAGAATGTAACCAAGAATCCTCTATAGTAGATGTTACTGGGTGAGAATAGTCTATAGAAGGTACATTCTTATCAAGAAATGTGAGGTATACATTCGTGAACGCTGGTTTCTTTCACTGAATATGAAGCATGTTCACGGAAAGGAATCTAAGCGAGACTATCGCTACGGAAAACCTCATTAGCAGTAAAAATGGTTGAAAACTGTGCGGCAGTTGAGGCATGCCAAATATTGTCCTCAGTTCTAGACTGAAATCTGGAGGAAGCATTTAACCTTGGTTGAAATAGTGTTGAAAGTAGCCGAAGCTGAACACAGGGACATAGGCCGGTTCATAGTTCGAATTGATTCGATGTCCATGGATGAAATGGGAATCCGAACCGGTGACATAGTCCAAATTCAGGGTAATAAAGATACAGCAGCAATAGCTTGGCCCGCTTACCAAGGAGACAAAGGCCAAGACATCATCAGAATGGATGGTCGTATTCGACGAAACGCCGGTGTCAGCTTGGGCGAGAATGTCAAAGTTAGACGAGCTGATGAAGAACAAGCGCGAAATGTAAGTCTTGCACCAACATCAGTTCCAATCAGTCCAGAACCCCGATTTGAGGAGTTTGTTAAGAGAAAACTCCTCAACTGTCCCGTTACGAATGGAGATACCGTATTCATACCTATACTTGGGAGAGCAATTCCATTCAAAGTCACATCCACGAAACCAACGGGTACTGTGGTAGTCCAGCATTCAAGCGTGTTATCTATATCTGAGAAACCAACGGGTGACATTGTAGGAACCTCACAGGTAACATACGAGGAAATTGGCGGTTTGGAAGAACCCATTCAACGTATCAGGGAAATGGTAGAACTTCCAATGCGTCATCCCGAGATTTTCAAGCGGCTCGGTATTGAACCACCCCGAGGCCTCATATTGCATGGTCCACCAGGCACTGGAAAGACTCTCTTAGCCAAGGCGGTAGCTAGCGAATCTGAAGCAAATTTCACCCATATCAATGGTCCTGAAGTAATGTCGAAATTCTATGGTGAATCCGAACAGAAGCTCAGGAAGATCTTCGAGGATGCAGAAGAGAATGCTCCAAGCATTGTTTTTATCGACGAATTGGATGCTATTGCACCCAAAAGAGAAGATGTACAGGGTGAAGTTGAACGAAGAGTCGTTGCTCAGTTGCTGGCCACAATGGATGGACTGAAAGCGAGAGGACAGGTTGTTGTCATTGGGGCTACTAATCGAATAAATGCATTAGACCCTGCTCTCCGCAGACCAGGAAGATTCGATAGAGAGTTAGAAATCGGTGTTCCGGACGAACCGGGACGGCTTGAGATTCTACTCATTCACTCAAGGGGTATGCCTTTAACATCGGAAGGAAAAGGGAAAGTGAGTTTGGATGAGCTGGCAAAAGTAACGCATGGTTTTGTAGGAGCTGATTTAGAGGCCCTCTGTAGGGAAGCTGCTATGAAGGCGTTGAGAAGATATCTGCCAAGTATCGATCTTGAAGATGAACGTATACCACAAGAAGTTCTTGAGAAGCTTGAAGTTAATCGAATGGACTTTACCAGTGCGTTGCGCGAGATACAACCATCTGCTGTTCGAGAAGTCTTCGTTGAAGTTCCCGATGTACAGTGGGAACAAGTCGGAGGCCTTGATGATGTCATCCAAGAGTTAATTGAGGTTGTAGAATGGCCGCTGAAAAAACCCGAGATTTTCAACAGGATTGGAATTACTGTTCCCAAGGGTGTTTTGGTCTTTGGCCCCCCAGGATGTGGTAAGACCCTTTTGGCAAAGGCCGTTGCTACCGAGAGTGAGGCCAATTTCATCAGTGTTAAGGGACCAGAGCTCCTATCCAAGTGGGTGGGAGAAAGCGAAAAAGCTGTTCGTGAGGTTTTCAGAAAGGCAAGAACAGCCGCACCATCTATCATATTCTTTGACGAAATCGACGCAATTGCCCCAACGAGGGGAAGCGTAACAGGAGATAGTCACGTTAGCGAGCGCGTAATAAGCCAGCTATTGACAGAAATGGATGGGTTGGAAGGGTTGGAGGATATTCTCGTTCTGGCAGCAACTAACCGACCTGATTTGATTGATCCTGCACTCTTGAGAACCGGAAGATTTGATAGATTCATCTATGTAGATGCACCAGATAAGAAAGGAAGAGAAGAGATACTCAATATCTACACCAAAGATATGCCACTCGATGATGATGTAGATCTCAAGGAACTTGTAAGGAAGACCGAGCATTTTGTGGGTGGAGACATAGAAGCCCTCTGTCGGGAGGCAGGAATGCGGGCTCTGCGAGAAGATACACAAATCGAGGTTGTATCAAAGCGCCATTTTGATGCCGCCTTGGAGAAGATTCATCCTTCGGTCACAAAAGATCAACTAGATAAATTCCAGAGGCTTAATGAACAACTTAGAAGAGCTGCGTCGGTTTCTGTTGGACCGCAAGGCTATACAATATGAAGGGGAACTATAGTAAATGAGCGAAACTTGGACAGCAATTCCACTACGAAATCTAATAGTCAGCATCTTGAGGAAGCGACATGGGGTCATATTAAATGACGAGCTGAACCGGGCGGTACGAAAGGAGTGGGGAAAAGAGCCCAGTCGTTCTGAGATGAACGCGGCCCTTATGCAGCTTGAAATCAATGGAATCGTACATGTCAGTCAAATCACCAAAACTAAGCGTCGAATCGAAATAATTAAGGACGGATTAGAGTTTCTCGCGGTTGATGAAGATTGAACCGTGTTGATAGGTATGACCCGTAAGAAGGTACTTGCAGCTGGAAAATTCGACATTTTGCATCTCGGTCATCTAGCATATTTAAGACAAGCAAAAGACCTAGCAGGTTCAGATGGAACGCTTGTCGTAATTATTGCGAGAGATGATACTATAGAAAAGGAAAGGGGAGCACCGCCGGTGTTTCCACAAGAGCAGAGACGAAAGCTTGTCGAGGCTCTAGAAATGGTTGATGAGGCTGTTATAGGCTACGATAATGAAGATCATTCCGCTATTGTCATAGACATCAAGCCGGACATAGTAGCTTTGGGATACGATCAGAACGCAAATAGGGTCCACCTCAAGGAAAGCCTGAATAAGGCCGGACTTGAAGTACGAATCGCCAGGCTGAAGAAGAAGAAAGCAGATGGACTATGTTCTTCCACTAAGATCAGGAAACGGATTATCGCCTATTACAAAGAAAATGGCAGTATTCCAGGAATGGAATAGCAACCAATTCTCGCACTTAAAGGACTAATTCTCCACGTTCTTCAGCTTTCTTTATTACCATGTCTCGAGTCCGCCTTCGATCCACTTCCTTCTTCCAGATTACAAAAGCAATTCCAACGGATGCAAAAAGCAAACCTAGACCAAGGAACGTAAGCCATCCGAATGGAAAATGTCCTGAGAAATCCTCAAGTGGACGCTGAATGAAATACGGCCAATTGATGAACACTCCAAATGTATAGAGTAGTCCAACAATTGTGATTTGCTTAAGGTACCCTATCGCTTGTTCATCTTCATCAAACATCAAGCAAAGAGGACCAAGCCAGAAAAGATACCAAGGCATTACCCAGCGAAACACGAACAAGAAGGATGGGAGAAGATACAGATACAGAGGTTTGAGCTTGTTAATTCGGCCTTTCCAAGTAGCATTCTTCATGTCTTCCAAAGAAGGAAGATAGATTTGCACTGTGCTGAGCATGAATATTACATAGACAACAAGTGGAATTAGAGCCGGCGGCCACATGTATGATGGCTGATAATCACCGAATCCAGGGGTTGCAAGGAAAAGGCCCGGAAACAGTGGATTCACTATGTACTTGCTATATGAAGAAGCATTCAGGAAATGCTGAATCAACGAATCGAAATTTGCTCCCAGAAATGTAAATGGAATCACGGTCAAAAGAGTAGAAACGAAGAACCATATTACTGATAGTGGTGCTTCAATAAACAGTAAGGGTAAGAGGACCCCGGAGTAGATTTTTGTCTGAACTGATAAGCCCAAGGTAAACATTGACTTACCCATTTGGCCTTCCTTACGTAACACGAGGGCCATGAGCATAAGACAATCTACAATTGGTTCAAGCTTTCCGCCTCCAGCTGCCATAATCAGACCATAAACGTAGTATCCAGCAAAGAACATTCGTGCCCATTGTTGATTATAGATTTTATCTCCCAGAAGTACTGCTATCAGTACCAAATTCAGATTGAAAACAAGAGTGAGAACGAAATTTAGCCAAAGGGGTTGAAAGCCTCCAGCACCTGGGAAGAGCCATGTACCGATGGCGAAGAAAATGAGACCAAAAACGGGATACTCGTAGGTTATGTTCCCTAAATAACGTGGAAGTGTGTGATACCCGTCATTAAACGGAGGGCCCATTTCTTCTGCAAGCTGATGATCGTTCATATTGTAGATATTGAATCCGTAAATCCAGAATGCTTCACCATACATCTCATTCCTATTACGATCGCGTTCGATTACCAATATATTCGCGAATGGTATGGCAATCATTGAAATGACCAAGCTCAGCACGAGATATCTCCGCATCTCGTAGATTTTCAACGATATCGCATCAAGCATTCTGCATTGACTCCAATCCGTACGTTTCAGAAACGGTTTACGCTAGTTTCGCAGGGCTGGTCCGTAATTAACCTTTTGCAGTGATGAACCAATAATGAGATTATTCAACCGCTCAATGGTGTCTATTGGAGATATGTAGGACAAGGCCATTCATTGCATTCCAAACAACCAGAACATCTCTGCGAGTTGACTTGTATTTTGCCATTTACAAGTTCAAGTGCGTCATATTCACACCTTGTAACACAGCTCCCACAACCCTGACAGAGTGTGGCTCGTGTAACAGTATGCTTAATCTGATCGGCAAAATCTCGAATCTTCTCTGCGCGTCTCCCACGGATAGTAAGTAAGCCAGATCTATGTAGAAGTATCTCCAAATTGCCTCTTTTTGTGAGAAGCACCACGTCACCGTCAGAGAACGTCGTTTCTCCGAATATGGGCATAACCTTTGATACACGATGCAAATCTAGACCTGAAGAAAATTTGCCTTGTATCTCATAGCTACTATCGTCTGTGCGAATGGTGTCATTCAATGATAAGCTCAGTTCACTACTTGGAGAACCTCGATTACGAGAAATATCGAGATCCAATTTCTCAACCAGGTTCATCTGACCAGTTGGAAGGTCTTTCCATCTCCAGAAACCAAACTCGACCCACTCCTCAGGATATCCATATTCATCAGCCCAGTTCATCAACTTGTCTGAAAGACGCTTATGGAGGCGGGGGTGAGTTTCTTTCAATGAATCGAGTTCAGCCAATGACGAGGACGGGCACAAGAAACAGCCAATTCGCTGATAACCGTGTTTGTATAGAGGGTTGTAAGGTACATTCTCCTTGAAAAGATATAGCCAGACCTCCAACGCGTTCCAATCTTGAATGGGATTTGCAGATTTTTGTCCGGGAACCCAAGGATTAGAGGTTACCCTTGGTTCACGAGAACGCCGAAAAGACTCAAGCTTACGTTGACCCATAAAATTGAGAACATCTCCTGAGAATTCGTTCTTAATTGTCTGAGCTGCGGGGCCTAATTTGACTATTTTACAGCACCATCTATAATCTCTGGCAGGAGGACCAAAATCATCCATTGCCTGCCAAAACGCGTCATTCATCTCTTCTCCGATGAGGGGGACATTCTCTTCGCGAGCAAACTGTTTAACAAACTCGGTCGTTTCTGGTAGCTCAATCCCAGTATCAATGAAGAAAATGGGAGGAGGTTCATCTAGGGCATTCTTCACAACGAGATAAGTCGCAAGAGAGTCTTTACCACCACTGAAACCAACCACTACAGGTTTGTTCTCTTCTTCCACAACCCGTTTCACAAAGGATATTGCCTCATTCTCGATGCGTTCTAAGTCCTTTCTATTTGCGGCTACTGCGTCATCCCAAGTCGCTTGTGTGGGATTGATTTGTGGCGCAACAGGTTCAGCCGCTTCTCGCACCTTAATCGCATAGCCTTTCTCTTTTTCATGCATCTCTTCTCCACTCATACGTGCCAAACCGGTTGCAACAACAAGGCCCGAAGGATCGGTAACATATACTTCATCACCAATCTCAATTTCTGCATCACACCCAGACACCCCGGGCTGCATCAAGTTGGCACCATCCAAGAGGAACGGGACTACGTCAGCATCGCATCCGACCCACTTCTGTTCGCTCACCTGGGCAGTCCTTCGACCGCCTTCAAGCGTGAGTAGAAATGTGTACTGTTTCTTTGGTATATCATATCGTAATCGACCAATTACATATCCGTCTATAATAATCTCAAACATTGAATCAAGAGAGGGTGCCTTGTTCATGACGATTGTCTTCATATCAGGCAAAACACTCGTACCCGTGCCTTGTCCAAATTGCCTATCTAAAGCCGCACGTGCTAACTGTAGATGGCCGTCCATAGCTGGAAAGGAATCGCCAGGAGGTGAGATTTCTACTTCACGTACCTCTTCAGCGCACACTCCACATGGGGTCTCTTGGGCTTTTGGTACATTGCATGTGTCACACCAGAATAGGCGTATTTCGCCTAGATAGGGAGCACCGCCCAAAATTCACACCTCGAATAAAATAGAATTAGTCCTCTGCACCACCGATGATTTGAATGCCTCTGCTGGCACCAATTCTTGTTGCACCGGCATCAACCATAGCCTTTGCTTCATCGTAGGTGTGGATTCCTCCAGCAGCTTTGATGCCCAGTCTACCACCAATCGCATCATTCATAATTTCAACATCCTCAATGGATGCTCCCCGGGGACCAAAACCGGTAGAGGTTTTGACAAAGGCAGCTCCAGCGCCCTCTGCTAGTTGACACGCTGCTGTAATTTCGCCTTCAGTAAAAAAACCAGTCTCCAAAATCACTTTCACTGGTTTACCATTTGAAGCTTCAACAACGGCGGCAATATCCTCTTCCACCAGCTCCTCATCTCCAGCCTTCATCGCACCAATATTCATGACCATATCAATCTCATGTGCGCCATTGCTTACCGCACACTCTGCTTCAAAGGCCTTTGCCTCAGTCATCATAGCTCCCAAGGGAAAACCGACTACACTACAAACATTCACATTTGTCTCGGCAAGCTCATCCGAAGCAAGCATTACATTACAGCTATTTACACATACAGCCCCAAATCCATGATCTATAGCTTCTTGGCATAGCTCCCTTATTCGATTGGGGGTGGCATCAGGTTTCAGTTCTGTATGATCTATCATCTGAGCAAGTTTGCTGGATGTGAGCTCCATAGGTACAACTCCGGTCGAAGAGTTGACTGTTTAATGCTATTAATATCTTCGAAAAGGACTATTTAGCTGCCGCCAAGATAAGCCTTGATGTCATCAAGGACCTCTTTCTGCAATCGAATAATGTCATGAACTTCAAGCTCTTCGGCACTATCCACAACACTATTCAGCTGAACAACCGTACCCACCTCGGTGATTTTCTCAAAATCAACTGGAAACTCAACTTCAGCGCCTTTCACAATAAGCTCTGAACGAGTGGGATGGAGCGAGATACGTATACTTCGTACAATGCCAATTCGCCTAGCCCTGCTATCAAGCACTTCTTTTCCTAGTAGACGTCCCGGCATGCTGAGCTCATAGAGCTCTGCCTCAATACTCGGTTTTGTTTCAGATTCGGTCATATTATCCCAGCTCCATAGGATGCAAGAAGGAAATGAAGTAATAGGCTTTTTACAGTATGTATTACTGGTGAATAGTGTGGCAAGAACCGTGGCAGGCACCGAGTCCTTTGTCAAGATGAACCTGATCAAACCAAGAACAATAGAACATCGAGACTATCAGGTGAACCTAGCAGAAGCAGCAGCAAAAGAGAGTACGATGGTAGTTTTGAGTACCGGGCTAGGAAAAACAATCATCGCTGCCCTATTGGCTGCAAAGAGGTTGACCAGGTATTCGAACTCTAAGGTGCTTTTTCTAGCGCCATCGCGACCCTTGGCCAATCAGCATGCCAGATTCATGAAACAGGTGCTTACTATTGGTAGCGATTCCATTGTGTGTATGACTGGTGACGATGCACCCAGCGAGAGGCCTTCCATTTGGAAGAAATCGAAAATCATAGTAATGACCCCTCAAGCATTGCAGAATGATTTAGTTCAAAATAGCTATGACCTTAGCAACGTATCTCTGATTGTATATGACGAGGCGCATAGGGGAGTAGGAAACTACGCATATACCTTCGTTGCAGAACTATACGAAAAACAAGCAGAGCATCCACTCAGCTTGGGCCTCACTGCCTCACCCGGTCACAAACCTGAACATATACGCCAAGTCTGCGAGAATCTTAATCTCACACAAATCGAAGTGCGAAATGAGGGTAGTCCCGATGTGAAGGACTATGTTGTATCGGTAGATACAGATATTCGGTATGTTCGTTTGCCAGCTGAAATAGAGGTTCTCAGGGACATACTCTATGACTTGCTAGATGACTATGCACGACCCATCAAGAAGTATGGCTATTCGCTTTCAGATAGCAGACGAATGAGTAGGAGTGAAATTCTTGAAGTGCAGAGGGAAGTGCGAAGGGAGATAGGATCGTATACCGATCCCCCACGACATCTCTTCCTGATAATGAAGAATCTAACATCTGCAATCCGTATTGTTCAGCTGCTAGAATTTGTGGGTACCCAAGGTCTCACACCCACATTTCGCTATGTACAGAATATGTACGAGGAGGTACGCAATAAGAAGAGCTCAAAGGGTCTTCAGGACTTAATATCCCGCCCGGAATTCGATCAATTTAGAAATCTGCTCGAGGCACTCATTGCCAAAGGCTATCGTCATCCCAAGGCAGATGCACTCCTTGAAATTATCAGTGAACAATTATCAGTCGATGAGGATTCGCGAATTCTGGTTTTTACCCGATATCGTGACACCGCAGCAGAAGTCGTTGATACAATTCAACAGCTGGACGAAGTACGGGCTAGCAAGTTTGTCGGTCAGAGCTCACGAGGCTCTGATAAGGGATTCACTCAGAAAAAGCAGTTAGAAGTACTCGAAGGCTTCAGAAGCAATGAGTTCAATGTCCTTGTTGCAACGCAAGTTGGGGAGGAAGGACTGGATATACCTGAGTGTAATCTCGTCATCTTCTACGATTGCGTACCATCAATAGTGCCGTATATTCAGAGAAAAGGACGAACAGGAAGGAAGTATCCAGGTCAAGTTATCATATTTGTTGCAAAAGGCACACATGACGAATTTTACCACTGGAGCGTGAAAAAGAAACTCAAGAAAATGCCATCAGCATTGGAAGAGGCAGAAGATGACAGTCAGACAAGTTTGGAAGACTTCGCCAACGAGGGGGACCCGACACCAAAAGAGAAACCGAGTAGTCCACCAACTAGAACTAAGGATGGGAAAATCAAGATGATAGTGGACTCCCGCGAGCTGCCAACAGCTGTCGCCAGAGAACTAGCTAGACTTGATGTAGTCATATCAGGAGAAAGCCTTGAAATCGGTGACTATATCGCTTCAGAGGATGTAGCTGTTGAAAGGAAAGAAGCAAATGACTTCATAGAGTCTATGATCGACGGAAGATTGTTTTCACAACTTATTGACCTGAAATCCACCTATCGAAGACCGGTACTTGTCATCGAAGGCGAACAAATTATTGGTTTAAGAGCGGTCAACCCAGCATCTATCTATGGCGCTCTTGCTTCAATTGCAATTCGAATTGGGGTTCCTATCATCTGGACACGGAACGAAGAGGAGACTGCAAACGTACTCTATCGTATTGCATATCTAGAACAGGAGAAGGAGAAGAAGCCAATACGAACGAGGCCAAGTGAATCAAAAAGCCGTGATGCTGATATGCTGGAGTATATCCTCTCAGGTTTCCCAGGCATCGATACAGTGATTTCTCGGGCGATTCTCACTAAATTTGGTACGCTCGATAAAGTCTTCAGCGCTGACAAAAAAGAGTTGCAAAGCGTAAATGGTGTTGGCCCGAAAAAAGCCGGTAGAATCCGAAGATTGCTGCGTACAATCCATCCGTTCTATGAAGGGGAAGAAAAAGAGGATGATGCTGAATGAACGTCAGTAAACCTCGGGATTCTTACCCTTGCCGTTTCGGTACGCCTTCCGAAGCCTGTCAGTTACGTGACGGCTTACTTCCCAGTAGCGCTCATATTCTGAATCGGTTAGATGCAAGATGCTGAGGATTCTTCGTAGCGATACGTAGACATTAGGATCAAGTGTACCAATATTCTTCAAATCCTTTGCCGCTTCATCACGACACTTTCGCCAGAGCGTATCCCATTCAACAAAGAGCTCGGCAATTTCTGCTACCGCGTCTTCGTTTTCGGGTATCTTGAACCCAATCTCCTCAAGGGGGCGAATTATATTTCGCGCTTTGGCAACTTCATAAGCTTCTCGTTCAGGAAAGTCCTCGATGGTAGTAGCTGCAATGAATATGTGTTCAGCTACAGCACGCCAAACCTTCTTCAGAATATGGCTGTTCCCATTGCCTGCATGGGCATAACCGTCGAGTTCAACCAGGTTGCTTTCTTGCAGTTTCTTCAAATGGTATCTAACGGTTTGAGGTTTAATAGAGTTCTCTGGATCGTCCTTAGATAGGAATTCAACCAGCTCTGTTGTGCTCATCTTTTTGGCTTTCAGAGCATTCAGTATCCGCCGTCGAGTATCATCGTTCAATGCGTGTACGGCTGAAATTGCTTCATCACTGGTTAAGATTTTCAAAGCTTCCAATCCAAACCGCGCCCCCGGATTCAATCTTCATTCTTCCTTATGCAAATTAAAGGTTTCAGAAATGTTCATCGTCGTTATGAGAGGGGGGTTGCCCCGCCTGCCATTTACCGCTCTCATTGTAATCAACACCCCAGACAAAGTCAAGGGTGGAATCATGTTCGTGCCTTACGCAGGCACGTATATCCATTGCCGCATATCTTGTAGGCAGGGCACTCTCTTGATCAAGTCTTTCTTGAGTAGTTTTCTGAGAGCGTACCTTACGGTCCGCGGAGCAAAGGATACTTTATCCAGCAGTTGCTTTGGTGTTACACCATCTTTACCACTGCTGCGAAGTATATCAAGAACGATCTTCTGACTCTTAGTCAGCTTGAGATCCTTCAATTCTTCCTGCAGTTCTTCATCGCTCATCATTTATTATTCACCTACTTTCATTATCTCAACGTACCTAGAGGAAGTATAGTTCCCAGCGGTACATCACATGATATTATGGTTACAATCACCCTTATTAATGTATCGCAGTTTGGTTCGTGGTATCGCAGTCCCACACCGCGGTATAAAATATCTCTTGGGAATCAATCAAACTAGCTGGCTCGAATGAATTCACACTTCACCAAAATATATAGTATAGTGAAACATCGAATGCAAGGATGGCAATGAAGAAAGCTGCAATACTCGCTGCTGGCGATTCGACCCGAATGATGCCTCTTTCAGCAAACGTCCCAAAACATCTTCTTCCCATAGCTGGGAAGCCGTTGTTGTTTCATACATTGGAGCAGCTTGAAGCTGCTGGTATTGAAGAATCGTTGATTGTATACGGATACAACGGTGAAGAGCTGAAGCGCGCTGTGGAATCCAGAGACTGGGGCAAAATGAATATTCAGTACACATTCCAAAAAGAGCGCAAAGGAACCGCTCATGCTGCATCATATGCCAGTGACTTCGGCGGAAAAGATGAGATTCTACTGATGTATGGTGATGTCATGGTTGCCCCAAACACCTTTAGCAATCTCATCAAATTTCACGAAAACGGCGGCTACGAGGCGACGATGTCCTTGTATGAGGTGGAGGATCCATCTGCGTATGGTGTCGTCCAAATACAAGATGGGTTGGTAAATCGTATTATAGAGAAACCAGATTCTGACGCCCAGGGAAACCTCGCTAATGCAGGTATCTATGTTGTTGGAGATAGTGTATGGGACGCAATCAGTAAGACAAAAGAATCTGAAAGAGGAGAATATGAGATAACAGATTCAATCGAAAGCATTGCAAAAGAGGGGAGGGTTGGTGGATTCAGACTTCCGTCATGGTGGATAGATATCGGAAAGCCGTGGGATATTCTAGAGGCAAACAAACTAGTCTTGCAATCTCAAAAACGGAGACTAGATGGTTCAATTGAGGAAGGGGCGCATATTGAAGGAGAAGTAGTTGTGGAAGAGAATGCGAAAATCCTGAGCGGCGCATACATCATAGGACCAGTGTATGTAGGAGCAGAATCCAAGATAGGGCCAAATTGTTACATACGACCGCACAGCTCACTTGGTCAAGACGTCAGAATTGGGAATGCAGTAGAAATCAAAAACAGTGTGATTATGGACCATACGAATGTCGGTCATCTTTCATATGTTGGCGATTCAGTAATTGGACACAACACGAATCTAGGTGCTGGAACCATAACTGCGAACCTCAGGCATGATGATGCAGACATAAAGGTCACAGTGAAGGGAGAAAGAAGAAGCTCTGGAAGGAGAAAACTTGGTGCAATCCTCGCAGACAATGTGAAAACAGGAATTGGGACTTGTCTTGGCCCAGGGGTAGTTGTTGGACCGGGAGGGAGAACTGGAATGGGAGTAATTGTTGATAAAGACATAGAAGAGGATACATTAGTTATGGCTCAACAGCAAGTAGAGCAAAGAAAGATGAGTGGCAACGAATGACGCAAATGGCATTCAGAGAACGGAACATAGTCAGGAAGAATGCCCAAAAAGTAGATGTCCTGTTCGGGTATTGCTATCCTTCCACCTACAGAACAGGTATGACTAGTCTATCGACCCACTTGTTCTATACATTACTCAATGGTCGGGAAGATACATCTTGCGAGAGATATTTCCGTTATGATGTGCCATCTGCCTCTTTTTCGCTGGAAAGCGGTCGACCACTTAAGGAAAACCATGTAGTAGGTTTCTCCCTAACATATGAAGAAAACATCACTGAGATTCTTGAGATGTTGGCACGTGGACAGATTCCATTGCTTGCCAAGAATCGGCGGGGAGAGGATCCAATTGTGCTAGTGGGCGGGGCGGTCGTAACGTCAAATCCTGAACCATATCGCGATTTTGTGGATGCTTTTGTTATTGGTGAAGGGGATGAAGTAATACATGATATTATCGAAGCCGTAAGAAATGCCAATTCACGAAACGAAGCTATCGATAACCTTGCAGATATAGAAGGACTATATGTGCCCAGCACCGCACCGGCAGTAGTCAGGCGCATACAAATCGAAGATCTTGATAGTTCGCCATATCCCGAAGCACAGATTATACCGAATGTCGCAGATGGTTCTAAGTATGAGCCAATATTCGGAAAAGCATTCCTTTTGGAAACTTCAAGAGGGTGTGGCCATGCTTGTGGGTTTTGCCTGATTGGTCATCTATGTCGTCCCAGACGTATCCGCTCACTTAATGTACTCCAGAGGTTAGTGGAAAGGGGATTAGAAAAAACGCCAGTGAGAAAAATTGCACTGATAGCATCCTCACTCGGGGAGCGGGATAATGTGGAGGAGCTCACATCGTGGATTGTCTCACAAGGACTGAATCTCTCTGTTCCATCCCTTCGCGCCGATGCTGTGAACCCGAATCTGCTTTCTGCAGTTGTAGCTGGTGGGCAACGGACCCTTACCATTGCCCCTGAAACGGGATCCGAAGAACTCAGGCAACAGATTGGGAAAGGACTTACTGATAATGAGATATTCAGGGCGATATCATTGGCTGAAGAGGCAGGCTTCACTTCGGTCAAACTCTATTTCATTGTAGGATTACCACATGAAACAGAACAGGATGTTGAAGCAATTGTTCGGCTAGTCAAGAACATAGCAGACGATTCACGAATTGAAATCAAGGTAAATGTGAACCCATTTGTGCCGAAAGCTGGAACAAGATATCAGCGAGATCCACAACCTACGCTGGACATACTTCGAAAGAAGACCGGAGCCGTAACCAACGGCCTCAATCGAATTCCTAATGTAGTATGTACGACACTCGATGTGAGAGCTGCACGCATACAAGCAGCACTCTCGTTAGGCGATCAAAATCTTTCAGAAGTTATTCGACTTGCCACAAAATATGGGGGGTACGGAGGGTGGAGACGAGCCGAGGCAGAAAGCGGGATTGAATTCTTCTCTGTGGCGAATGACGCAGAACGGCTCAAGGGAGACTTGCCTTGGTCATTCATCAAATCATGACCCTAAATGAACTGTGTCAGCATATGGATTATAAGTCTACTAATGAAGAATAACACAAGTAATGCCATCGTGAAAAGAAGTCGGTGAGAGATTATGTCTGACAAAGATGATTTCGCCAAGAACTATCCTGCGCTTGACAGAGAGATGAAAGATGGTAATATGAAGAAAATGAAAATCGATGGTGTTAGTGGAAAACCGAACCAAGAAGAGAGAAAGCGGGAACAAACATTTCTTCCAGATATAGCAGACTACATACGAAGATGCGATACAACTGAAGAGGCTTTTGAGATTGTGGATTACATGCTCAAGCGCGGCAAAATTAATCAAACAGAAGCAAAAGAAATCAAGAACGCCATCAAACAAAAAGGTCTCCGTGTTTTTGGTGAGAAGAAAGAAGAAGGCCATTATCTCCATCATGGCATTGACAGCTAAGAATTTGCGATTATGAGAAGTGTTTATGGTCTTCCGCGGTAGAATATACACCTCCAGATGAAGCTGCGGGAAACAGTTATATGGGGAGTTTATACTGTATTCTAGAGATTTCTATATAGAAATCAAAATAGAGGGCTCGATTATGACCAAGCGAGAAGAAGTCAAAGATTCGGAATATAAATACATTCGAGAGAAAATCGAAACAGACCTTGATGATTTTGATCTCGAAAAATGGCAGGATGCCTGCCAATCCTTTGGGCCGTTGAACTACAATAGAAGCACCCGTAAGATGTGGTATGAAAAGAACGAGGATAAGCTTGAAGCAGCACGAGAGATAGTGGATTTTGTCGAGGGTTGGACCGACAAACTCAGAGCAGATGAGACTCTTGAACAGCTCAGGAAAGGCGCTATTAGAGAGAGCGTAGTTGATGTTGTTCGTGATGCTCAAGAGAAGATGGGGATTAGCAAAAACAGACTGAATGTTGTTAAATCCGCAGCTTTCAAGACCTTGGTGAAGTTTGCAGAACAGCCTGGCCGGTTGGAAGAAGGGCCATATGAAGGTAAGAAAAAGCCGGACAAGTTCAAGAAGAAAGTGAAGCGGTCCAGAAGAGGAAGGAAGAAAGAAAAAGGCGACTTTGAACCGCCGCAAGTGGACCTGATTCACGAGTATGAGCTCGAAGGAAAAGACAATCTACAGCTCACTATCCAGTTAAAAAACGATTTTCTTCATCCGTACCAGAATGTAGAAATCGAGCTTGAACTGGATCCAAACATCTCTGTAAAGAGTGTCGAAGGATGTAATTGGTCGCCTGATGAGAACAGGTTGGTCATAGGCTTTCTTCCGGCAGAATTGAGTGTTGACCCGCTTACACGAGATATCAAAGTGAACCTTTCACTTGACAAAAAGAAGAAGAAGTACTCAATTAGTGGAAATCTCTTCTACGATGATACGGACAAGGGCTATGAAACAGAGAAGAAACTTTCCAAGAAAACCCTTACAATATAGAATAAAGTCTCAAAATATCTACTCCTATGCTCATGATGGGGTTCAGAGCCCACTGAGAGTATGCAGTAGGTTTTGAAGATAGCTGGGGTTCTTCCAGTTCATGATTTCTGCATACTTCTGTTTCTGTTCCAAGGCATAGAGAGCTAGAATCCTGAGCAAGTCACCCTTGAAACCAGCAGCCCCATGAATTGTATATCCCCGATTTGAGAGTCTCTTGACAATTTGATTCCCAGCTGGAAGATAGACCATTCGATCAGAATGTCGAGTCTTGTCGAACGCCAAGACTACACCGGAGGTCTGATGGAACCAGTCGTCTCCAAGTGCTGTGATGTACTTACGGCCCAAAGCCATATAGAACAAGTCGTAATCTGATGAAGATATCTCCCTGAAATCATGTAGTATCCCCAGTTTTCGTGATCGACGTTGGATTTCTGACTTAGTCATGGTGCTGAAGCTACATTCATAGGGAGGGATAATCTCATTCTCGTTCAAAAAGCCAAATCCTGCAGAGATTATGAAAAAATCAACTGTAACACCGTTAATCTCTCGTAACATATCCACTCCCTTGCAGAGTTCGCGATTCTGGTTTCCTGTGTACATATTCCTAGCTTCAACGGTGAGATCCTGCAGTTTCTTTCTCCAAATTGGTAATGCGTTTTGATTCTGCAACTCTTCACAGGTTGGTTCGTTAGGGGATGATGTCCTCTTTCTCTTGCCGCAACTTCCAATTACACATATTCTCATACCCTTCACCTCAGAAAGCATCTGACTGAACGGCCTTCTTCCTTGGAGAATGATAAGCGTCATAAGAGACTTGCTGTCGAAAAGACATGCGCGTTAACATCCTAGCTGGTGAAAAAATGACATCGATTAAGCGCATGAATCCGGATAAGCTAAGCTACCTCATTCCTTGGTGGAGCGATTATGTTGACTCTAACTATAACTTCAGAACAGACGAACCAACAGACGGGCGAAAAGTGACGGCCCATGAAATCTATGATAAACCACCCTATGACGGAATCTTAGCATCAAAGACAAAAATTGAGAGCAACAAGAAGAACATGCGCAGAATAATGAAACAGGGCATACACGATTACTTGAATTTCAGCGGTCCTGTTTTTGGGGACTGTGGTGCATATGGATACATCGACGAGGCAGAACCGCCATATTCACCTACAAAGATAGCTGATTACTATCACGACATCGGGTTCGATTACGGTGTCAGTGTAGACCACCTGATTGTAAAGAGCGTAGAAAGCGAAAAGGAAAAACGATTCGAGATTACGCTCGAGAACGCCGAAAAATTCCTTCAGAGACACCAAGAAAAGGGATATGAATATGTCCCTGTTGGTGCCGCTCAGGGGTGGGATACCGTTTCATATCGAGAAGCAGCTGAAGAACTCATTGACATGGGATACGATCACATCGCAATAGGAGGGCTAACACGGTCGCCCACCACAACAGTTCTTGATATGTTGAATTCGGTTCACGGCGTCCTTGAGAGGTATGATCAAGATATCTCCGTCCATCTTTTTGGTGTAGCACGTCTCAAAGCCATACAAAAACTAATACGATTAGGAGTGACTTCCTTTGATTCTGCATCATATCTGCGTCGTGCCTGGTTAGGAGCAGGAAGCAATTACATGATGCCCGGAGACAGAGGTTATGCTGCTATTCGCATACCCCAATCCGATCGTAGTCCTTCAGCACGGAAAATTTTGGAAACCGGCCAAGTCGATATTGACACACTTAGAGAAATTGACAGAGGGTGTATGAACCTGATGAGAAAATACGATCGGGGAGAAGCTGATATCGATGAAGTAATGGACGCTATTCTTTGGTATGATTCTATGCTTGGAGATGATAGAGACCACGAAGAACACTACCTGAAAACACTGAAGGATAAGCCGTGGAAAGAATGTCAATGCGCAATATGCCAGAATATCGGTGTGGAGGTTATCATCTTTCGTGGCAATAATAGAAACAGGCGAAGGGGATTCCACAATACGAGGGTTTTCTATAACGAGCTCCAACGAATTCTTTCGCAGGAGAAAAAGAAGAGCGGGCAGACTTTCCTCGACGAGTATTAATCGGGGTTCTAACAAAACAACTGATACATATTTGAAGGAGAGGAGGTATGGTCTACTCTGGTGGATGGCCCCTTTGAAGTCACCTCATGTAACACATCGATTTGATAGTCCTGTAGTACTCAAGTTCACAGAATCAGTAATCGAATCATGGTATCCAAATGAACAACCAATTCTTTTCGTGCCCTGTGCTAAATCGAAGCCCATACAAAACTCCAGGAGTCACAAACAGCTCTTTCATAGATTCCAAGACTGTTGCGAGATGCTCATCATATCTGAACCGATGACAGTAATTCCCTATAGCTTCTTTGATTATCCAGCGTATGAATATCCCCCCTCTGCCCTTTGGCGAATTGAAGGAGAAGCTGAGAAATTCAAACGCAGACTTGCCCGATTCTTACAAAGAAAACGGTTGAACGAAAGGTGTTGTCGTTTTCTGTTACCTCAACATCACCTACTTATTCTCTGGGCCGCTTGGGAAAGAGCCTTTGGGAATGTGAAGAATCTAGATGGGTATGGCTATACCTATGCAACACGCTGGTTCTTTGCAAAAAAACTCATGCAAGAACTGTGTGACTAAATTGGTTCGTACACGCCGCGCTCCTTGGCCCACTCAATGGTATCAGGATCACATCGTTTCAATTCTCGTTCAGGAAATGCACTGAGTAGATTCCATCCAAGGTCCAAGGTCTCTTCAAATGTTCTATCTTCGGTTTCTCCCTGGTTGATGAAATTCTCTTCAAAGTCATCCGCAAAATTCAGGTATTTCTGATCACGTTCCGTAAGTGCTTCTTCACCTACAACCGCAACAAGATCACGTAAATCTGTACCCTCTGAGTATGCATAGTACAGCTGAGCCTGTACCTCCTTGTGGTCGAAACGTGTCATACCCTCACCAATTCCTTCTTTCATTAGCCTACTCAATGAAGGACCCGGATCAATGGGAGGGTAGATACCCCTACGATGGAGTGGTCTTCCCACAATCATCTGTCCCTCAGTTATGTACCCGGTCAAGTCAGGGATAGGATGTGTCATGTCGTCTTGAGGCATTGATAGTATAGGCATTTGAGTTATTGTTCCTTTTCGACCTTTGATTCTCCCTGCGCGCTCATAGATCAGGCTCAAGTCTGTGTAAAGGTAACCAGGATAGCCCCGTCTTCCAGGGACTTCATTTCTTGCGGCACTTATCTCTCGTAGGGCTTCTGCGTAGTTTGTCATATCAGTAAGTATCACAAGAACATGCATATCAGCCTCATAAGCAAGATACTCAGCCGCAGTAAGCGCAGTCCGAGGAGTAATCATCCGTTCAATTGCTGGATCATTTGCCAGGTTCAAGAACAGAGCTGTATGCTCTAGCGCCCCGGTTTCTTCAAATGTATTAATGAAATATTGTGCCTCTGTAGCAGTAATCCCCATCGCAGCGAATACTATAGCGAAATTCCCTTCTTCTTCAGTAATCTTTGCTTGTCTAACAATCTGTGCAGCGATTCGATTATGTGGAAGGCCTGAACCCGAGAAAATAGGGAGTTTCTGGCCACGTATCAATGTATTTAGACCATCAATCACAGAAAGACCAGTCTGGATTGGTTGCCGAGGGTACTGTCGGGCGTATGGATTGATTGCAGAACTATAGATGTCCCGTTCTTCTTCCGCGGTTAACGGTGGGCCGTCATCCAGAGTATCTCCAGAGCCATCCAAAACACGACCGAGGATGTCAGTTGATACAGGAATCTTGAGTGTTTCACCAATGAAACGTACCGAGGTTCTATCCGTATCAAGTCCAGTTGTGCCTTCAAAGACCTGTACTACAGCCTTACCTCTTCCAGTCTCCAATACTGTTCCAGTCAGAATCTCTCCATCGGGCGAGCGTATTTTCACTACTTCATTATAGGCAACATTGTGAGTGTTCTCTACAACTAGCAGTGGGCCGCTTATGTCTACAACAGTCCGATATACGATTGATGTCTTCTTAGTCATATCAGAAGCCGCCTCAACTAGGGATACTGACCCTTTGCGGTCCTAGTTGAGGTATAGTTTTAAGAGTTGCGAACTACCCAGTTGAAATCAAACCCAAGGGACGACATGAAGAAAAGCAAGGATAGACGCCAATACGAGCCCTCGTATGATAAGCGAGTGCCCCTTCGATTTGAGATCGATTGAACTTGGAGTGAAGTACAGAATTGCTCCAACGAGTATAGCAATTGCAACGATTATCTCTGCAAATAGTACAAGAACCGATATTACTTCCAGATAACTCAGTCCCAGCACATTATACCATACTGAGCTAGCATTCTCAGGTGTTGCGGGGGTAACATTGCAAAAATCAGCGACTGCATGCACCACATAGGGGCCAACGAAATAGAAACCTATACCGAAAGCAATCAAATGCTTTGATAGGCCATCGCTCAGTCCAGTTGCAAAAACCATCAGTCCTACGAGAATAAGTAAGAGATACCCTCTAGTCGATAATGCCAAAAAGAAATTCAGAAGCCAATTCATGATGTTGAACCACTGGGTTGGAGGCTCAAAATCAAATGGGAATTGGAGTAAAGGAAGAGGGAACATACATCTCACGGGAAGCTATCTATAGAGAGGAATATAACGGCCCCTACATCAGTTCAGTTGCCAGCTGGTCAAAATCCTCTTCTATTAGCCTTTTATATTTGGAGAAACGCAAAGCTGCAGCAGGATGATAAGTCATGAAATACCGATGGTTCGTATCATCGCAGAACGTACCATGAACACTGGATACTGTTGTGTAACCAAGCAAAGTGGAAATTGCAACGCCCCCAAGTAAGACAACAATATCGGGCTTAATCAGATTCAACTGTTCTTCAAGATATGGAACACAGGTCTCAATTTCTTCGTTCTTTGGTGTGCGATTATTAGGAGGGCGACATTTTATCACAGAGGTTATGAAAACATCTTTTCGGCTACAGGGGAGTCGATTTTCTATAAGGTCTGTTAGAAGCTTCCCGGACCGCCCGACAAAGGGTCTTCCCGTTTCATCTTCTCGTTTTCCTGGTGCTTCACCTATGAAAGCGAGCCTCGTATCTATGCTTCCCTCTCCCGGGACTGCATTCTTGCGGCCCTTGTGAAGAGGGCACTTTGTACATGACCGTATGGTTTCATGTAGTTTTGCTATTTTTTTCTTAACAGACATCATGTCATTGTATCAGGCAAGGGTAGATAAACACACCACGTATGTTCTTAGTGGATAATCAGGCAAAGTCAGACATAACAGTAGCCGATTCAGAGAATTCTCTAAACAGGGTCTTGAATTCTTGTTCCATCTTCTCTTCAATGGAATCCATAACGTCATTATAGCTATCCCAGGGAGCCAGTTTCATTCGTGCAATATTGTCAAGCACGCTGAACTCCAATACTCTCCGTACGCTTACTCCAAGCTTGACTGCTTTTGACATATTCTTGGAGAATTCAATAATAATCCTGAGCATTCTGTATGTTTTCTCAAGGGGACAATATGTGTCTATTTCATGAAGGGCACTTTGCGTTAGGAAGTCCTCTTTAAGGATTGTAGCTGATTCAAGTACGGCTCGTTCGGACTCGGGTAAAGCATCAGGGCCGACCAGCTGTACAATTTCACGAAGCTCTTGGTCTTTCTGAAGAATCGCCATCGCTTCCTTTTCCAGCTTTGGCCAATCCTCTCCAAGATTGTTCTTGTACCAGTCTTTGAGATTTCCCTTGTAAAGGGAATAACTTTGCAATGTGTTGATAGCGGGGAAGAATCGTCGTGCGGCAAGATCCTTATCAAGTGCCCAGAATACTTTAACGATTCTCAGTGTGGCCTGTGTTACGGGCTCGGAGAAATCGCCACCAGGTGGGGATACAGCCCCACATATAGTAACGGAACCTACTCGTTCCTCAGAACCTAGAACTTCGACTTTTCCTCCTCGCTCATAGAATTGGGCCAATCGAGAACCCAGATAAGCCGGATAACCTTCTTCAGAAGGCAGTTGTCCCAATCGTCCGGAAATCTCACGAAGAGCTTCGGCCCATCGGGAAGTAGAGTCAGCCATGAGGGCAACATCGTACCCTTGGTCCCGGAAATACTCCGCTATTGTAACACCCACGTAGATAGATGCTTCACGTGCGGCAACGGGCATATTTGATGTATTAGCTATGAGTACCGTACGTTCCATCAAAGGCCGACCGGTTTGTGGATCTTCAAGTTCAGGCCAATCCTCCAACGCTTCAGTCATTTCATTTCCACGTTCACCACAACCAACATAGACAACCACCTGAGCATCTGCCCATTTTGCAAACTGATGTAGAGTCACTGTTTTTCCGGTGCCAAAACCACCAGGAATGGCCCCCGTCCCCCCTTTCGCTTGAGGCATAAATGTGTCAATTACTCTCTGTCCCGTTACAAGAGGGGTATCGAGTTCGACGCGTTCTTTAAAGGGGCGCCTTCGTCTAACTGGGGCACGTTGCATCATGATAATCTCATGTATTTCGCCTTTTTTATCCTCTATCTCACAAATAGAATCTACAACTGTGTATTTTCCTTCAGGTACAATTTTCGTCACCGTTCCGCCTTTTCCTGCAGGAACCAAAATCTTGGAAGTGATAATTTCATTCTCTGGTACTTCACCAAGAACATCACCTTCCACAACAGCATCACCCACCTCGACAGCGGGTTTGAAGTCCCATTCCTTCTCTCTGTCCAGACTTGGTACCGTTAACCCTCGGGATATGAAGTCTCCTGAGGCTTTTCGTAGCTCCGGAAGAGGTCTTTGAATACCGTCATAAATGGAGCCGAGAAGTCCAGGACCAAGCTCAACTGAGAGTGTGTCACCAGTGGGTGCAACCGGTTCGCCAGGTGATACTCCGCTTGTCTCCTCGTAAACCTGTACAGTGAAGTCCTTTTCGCCAACCTCTATTACTTCTCCAACCAGCTCTTCCTCTCCCACACGTACAACTTCATACATACGGACAGAGGGAATGCCACTGCATGTGACAACAGGTCCGGAAATTGATTCGATTTGTCCAGTGCTTCTTGTCAGTATCAACTACCTCCAAATTAGAGTTTGACTTCAATGCCGACTGCTTTGCGAACGAGCTCATTGAGCATGGCTTCATAGGCTCCCGTAGCTCCACTGCGATCTGGAATAAGCAGGATAACTGGTACGGGGGCTTCTGATAGCTCCATTATCGTATCTTCAACTTCCGAGGCAAGTGGCTCCGTTATCAGAATAAGACCCATACTGGGATTGCGAAAATACTCTCGAAGAGCTTCCCGTGTATCTTGCGGTGAATTGGGGATGGTGCAACGTTGGACTCCGGCCATCTTCAGGCCAGTAATTGTATCCCGGTCACCAATAGCCGATATCTCATCACTTGACATATAGAACTCCACGCCACAATCGGACTTCAGGCTGTGCTGAAGTGAAATCCTAAAAAGGGTTTGGAAAGAGTCGATGGGGGTGAGGAATCATTAGAATTCTTGCTCATCGCCGCTCCGTAAATTGCGAAATGATGTCGCTTTCTTCGATAAGAGTCCAGCAATATAGGCATTTCAACTGAGTTGGACACCGCGAAAGAACCTGATACTTGGGTTCAATGGGTTCTCGTTCTTTGTTGGTAATGCAACGAGCGTTTGGACACTCTACAACATTGGTAATTCTGTCAGGAAGTTGAACACGTGTTTTTTTCACAACTTCTTCATTCTCAATTACGTTAATGGTTGCGTCTGGTGCTACAAGTGCAATCTTCGCAACCTCTTCATCTTCCAATATACGGTCTTCGAGTTTCACTATATCCTTTCTTCCGATGCGTGAGCTGGTGATATTCATGGCAAGTGTCATAATGTTATCTTCTTCACCGGTAATGCCAAGGATATTGAGTACATCAAGTGCGTGTCCTGCCGCAATGTGATCTATGACAGTGCCAGCAGCAATTTTCACAATCCGAATTTTCTGGCTTCCTTCTTTAGGCACTGAGAGTTCCTCTTTTTGGTCTCTTCCCCCTGTCCTATCTTTTAGACCTTCCCATATTTGTTCTATCGACAATGAATGAAAAATAATATCGCCATATAGGCGAAGCTTGATATTTGTATTTTCAAGACCTCAACGTGAGGTGCCCTATTTGGTACTAGAAGGTCTTGGAAAATCACTCAACTCTGCATTGAAGAAACTCTTTGGTGCCGGAGTCGTAGATGAAGAGCTAGTGAAAGAGCTCGTCAAGGATATTCAGCGGGCCTTGCTCCAAGCTGACGTAGATGTTAACCTCGTGATGGCAATCACCAAACGAGTTGAGGAACAGGCACTAGATGAAGATCTTCCACGTGGTATCTCCAGGCGCGAGCATATAGTACGTGTGGTCTGGGATACACTCGCTCATTTCCTCGGCGAAAAGCGGGTTCCTCTCAGAATCGAACCCGGGAAGCCCAATCTCGTTATGCTTGTTGGAATACAGGGTTCAGGGAAGACGACAACAACTGCAAAACTAGCCAGATACTTCCAGAAAAGGGGTATCAAATCAGGGGTCATTTGTGCAGATAATTTCCGACCTGGCGCATATAATCAACTCAAGCAATTAGCTGAGCAATCAAATGTCCCATTCTATGGGGACGAAGACGAAGACAGCGCCGTCAAGCTTGCCAAACGAGGCTACAAAGCCATGAAGCAAGCTGGAGTCGAACTTATTCTCTTAGATACCTCAGGACGACATAGGGAAGAAACAGGCCTCATCAAAGAAATGCAGAACATTTCAAAAGCAGTTAAGCCCCAAGAAATCATACTTGTTATCGATGGAACACTTGGACAGCAAGCAGGCTCCCAGGCTGCAGCATTCAATGAAGCAACTGATGTGGGTTCAATTATCGTTACAAAATTGGATGGAAGTGCAAAGGGAGGTGGTGCACTTTCTGCAGTAGCTGCGACAGATGCTCCAATCAAGTTTATTGGCACCGGTGAAGATTTGGACGCACTTGAGCCCTTCAAACCTACTAAATTCGTCGGCCGTCTTCTAGGAATGTCAGACATAAAGGGCCTCATTGAGAAAGTGCGCGAGGCGCAAATCGAAGTTGATGATGACGCTGCTATGAGAATGATGAAGGGGCAATTCTCTCTGAAAGACATGATGGCTCAACTGAAACAGTTGAAGAAAATGGGACCAATAGGGAAGGTCATGGAGATGTTGGGATTGAAATATAAGCTACCAGACAATGTGGCTGAAATTCAGCAAGAGAACCTCCAGAATTTCGAAGTCATTATGAACTCAATGACCAAAGACGAACTAGAAGAACCGGATATCATCAAATCATCCAGAATTGAAAGAATCGCCCAGGGATCAGGTACTAGCAAAAGAGATGTTCGCGAACTCCTAAAGCAACATTCGCAAATGCAGAAAATGATGAAGAAACTAAGCAAATCTCGTCGCGGAAGAAGAGGCGGCATTCCGGGCATGGAAGGACTTCCAGGGCTCTAAGCGAAAACATTGTTTTGTGTTACTTGATGTGATGACATGAGGCGCCGATTCTTAGTTTCATTCCCAAACTTGCCCATAGACCGTGGAGATGTTAAGAAGGGGGCGAACAAACCGGCGGTGGCAAGGGCTTGTCGGTGTGTAAATGTTGGTTTGTTCCTTTCTCATGACCTGCGAAGAGATGTTGAGGTTCTTCTGTTGATTGGACCAAAAGAGAATTTGGGGTCAATAGCATTTCCCGGTAAAACACTGAAGAGAGTTGCACCCGATGAGAGGTCTGTATCATTCTTCTTACTCAAAGCATATAGAATCTTACAGGGTCTTCAACCAGATTCCTCTGAAACAATGGACAATGGCATAGTTGTAAGTAGGACATCATTGGATAAACTATACAAGTTCAATAGTTCAAAAGCAGTCTATCTCTCCAGAGATACGAAAGCAAGTCATCTCATTGGAGGCGGCATCAAACAGTATGCAGACTATATCTACGAGTGTGAGGAGGGTTATTTTGGATCACTTAGTCATTCTTCGCAGATCATCTTCAGACCCCCAAATCCGGAACGAATGATACTAGACGTGAATGTATACTGCGACCAGATGAAGTAGCATTAAGAAATCTTCATAATGCTAAACTGAGAGTTTCTGTTTGATGACCAGAAGCGAGTGTGAACTGAGTGCCAACAAATGTCTCGCCTGAATTCGATGCTCAAAGGAAGGTTTACGAGGAGGAAACCAACTTAGAGCAGAAAATTAAGGAGTTGGAGAAGCTAATTTCTCTATTACCCCGTCACAAAGGCGCAGAAAACATGCGAGGGCATTATCGCAGAAAACTTGCCAAGCTAAAGGAAGAACTACAAAAAAAGAGAGAACAAGAGAAACTAAGACGGAGCGGGAGGGCAGAAGAGGGAGCTGTACGAAAGGAGGGCGCAGGACAAGTATGTCTTCTTGGGATGGCAAATAGTGGGAAGTCTAGTATCATAAACGCGGTTACAAACGCTGAATTTGACATTGCAGATTATCCCTATACCACCCCGAAACCCACACCGGCGATGCTCAAACTCGAAGATATCAACATCCAGCTTGTCGAATTGCCTGGCGTATTTAAAGGCAGTTATGATTCCGACATGGGTAGAAAGTCATTATCTGTGGCAAGAAATGCTGATTGTATTGCACTCATCATCGATTTATCCAGAAACGTTTTAGACCAGATGGAAACAATCAAACGTGAGCTAGACCGTGCGGGAATACGTCTCAACAGAGAACCTAGTGCTGTCAGAGTTGAACGGGTAGGAATGGGAGGGCTGCAGGTATACGGAGTCGATAAGTTTCACGGATCCAAGAAAGAAGTCTATGAATTCCTCCAGAAACGAAAAATACGTAATATGATAGTTAGATTCCAGAAAGAAGCAACACTGCAAGACTTGGAGGATGCCCTTGATGCGAGTGTTGCATACGTTCGAGCACTTATAATAGCAACCAAGGGTGATGCCCCAGGTTCCGAAGAGCAGTATGAATCTCTTCAAGAACACTATTCTGACAGATTTGAAATAGTTCCAATTTCCATAGCTGAAGATAAGAATATAGAGAAGATGAATTGGGCGCTATATGATAATCTGGATATTCTACGAGTTTACACGAAGATTCCAGGAAAGGACAGAGAAGACAAACCGATAGTCCTTCCAAAGGGATCGATAGTCGAGGACGCAGCGGAGAAAGTTCACAAGGAGCTTTTCGTAGAGAGATTTCGTGCTGCAGTTATTATTCGAAACGATGCCAAAGTTCAACGTCGACAGGTCGGCTTGAAGTATCCCCTCAACGATGGGGATATACTACAGTTAATGCATTCATAATTAGGTGGTGCCGTTATTGTGAGTGAATTCCCCAATATTATCGTGGTGCTTGTTGAGCCGGAGACACCGGGTAATGTGGGGTTCACCTCTAGAGTGCTTGCAAATTTTGGGGTATCTAAGCTTAGGATAGTAGGTGTGGATCCTCGATATGATGATGAAGCACAGATATTCGCAGTTAACGCAAAAGATGTCTTAGAATCAGCACAAATATACGAGACGCTAGATGCTGCTCTTGAAGACATCCATGAAGCGTGGGCAGCAACAGCTAGAATTGGAAAAAATCACAACGTGACGCGGGCTGCTGTTCCCTTGCCCGATATACCAAATCCGAAAACTCTCGATGCAAATGTTGCATTGGTATTTGGACGGGAAAGCAACGGATTGACAAATGATGAGGTTTCTCTTTGTGATTTGATATTCACAATTCCAGCTTCAGAGGAATACAATAGTCTGAATCTAAGTCATGCTGTCGCAGTGACACTGTATCACCTTTTCGAAAACTATGCTGAAGAAGAGCCTCCTGAGCCCAGTGATGCAAGACCTGCAACCAGACAGCAACGAGAAATCGTCAACAGGTTTTTCGAAAAAGCAATCGATTGTGTAGATATCCAAGATTACCGCCGGCCTATAGCAAAGCAAGTCTTCCGCAATCTCCTAGGTCGTGCATATATGACTGGCCGGGAAGTAGCAACATTAACCGGAATAATCCGCAAATTCAAGGAATTGGCCTGTGATAGTGAGCCGGAGGATTAGTATGTACCATATCCTAGTTTTCGGCGGAGCTCAGGATCGATTTCATCAAATTCAATCCTACATGAAGTTGGAAGCTTGTATGAGGCCTTCTTCAGGGCTTTCCTTGCATCTTTTAGGCTCTCCCGATTACATCGCACAGTAAGAATCGCCTGATGCCTGTCCACTCTTGCGGCCCTTCCAATAACCTTCCCAAATGCTTTCCGCATACCATCTTGAACACGGTCTGCACCTGCTCCTGAAATCATTTTGTTCTCCCTGAGGAAATGGAAAGGCTTGATTCTTACCCGCAGATGGTATTTTGGACGAGTTACATTACGAAGTAGCCATCTATTAGCGGCGACACGAGCTGCTTCAAGTGAATGATGTCGTATCTGGCAGGTTTGAAGAGCCACCAATGATATCTTGATTTCGAAGTCTCCCTTTGTGTTTCCCATGTCAAAGCTTGTTATCCTCATGGGTGGTTGTCGATGTATGTACTTCTTGCGTACAAAGGGGGGACGGTCTTGAAGTCTGTAACAATGTCCGGGTCGTCTTCCCATTCTACTTCACCTAGTTGTTTGGTCTGAGGCCTTATGCAGCCAACTTATAGCCGCACACTTTGTGAAATCAATAAAAGGATTGCGGCATGGAGGGCGAAAGGTGTTCCAAACCATATATGGAGGATAACTAGCAAAACAGGAAACAGAATCTAATTCAACAGCGCGGCAATCATAAACGGAAAAATGATTGTTGCGTCGCCAATCACCGTCTCAAAAGCACCAGTTTCCTGCACTTTCTCCCATGATACGCCTTCTTTAAGTGGTGCACCACCGAGACTCCCCCCTTCCGGCCGATCTAGAGTTATTTGTATTGCAAGATCCAACCCACCTCTCAAGATGGTGCTACCCATTGTGAAATGCTTCGTAAGTCCACCGCCCAAAATCACTGCACCGGTACGGTTAGCTGACTGCACCATTTTACCCAAAATTCTCATATCTTTGACAAAATCCAGTGAGCACATCTTTGTAGTACTGTATGTGTACAAATGAAAGCCAAGCATGGAATCAATCAAACCAGGTGAAAAGATGGGAACATCTGCTTTCGCAGCCTGAAAGGTAATAGAGTTTTCATCATTCAAAGAAAGCCCAAGTTTGTAAAGGAACTCGCTTGGTGATATATTCGTTCTTTGTTTCTGAGGAAGACTGTCAAGGAAATCATAGATTTTTCCTTCAAAAAGCTCGAAATCATCATCCCGAACGGTTATGTCTGCAATGCGACCCAATCCTCCTTTTCGTAATTCGCCATCAGTTTTCCCCCCTGGAACTCTGTAGTGTGAACCACCATATGCCTCAATCAAATCATGAACAATGTTGGCACCACTCGTTACTATAGCATCAACCATGCCATTCTCAACAAGGCGTGTTATCACCAATCTAAGACCGCCTGGAACCATCGGGCCAGACATCGCTAGGAAAGTGAAACACTGTGGTTCATTAACTATCCGCTCCAAGATTGCCATAGAACGTCCCAGCCTTCCAGCACCAAGAACACCAATTTTTCGCATTGAGTGGATGATTTCCTTTGCGGAAGACTCGCTTCGTGGATCGATGTGTTCCACCTTATCCATTCGGTTCACCAATTGGAACAGCATATTTCAGGGTGATAAGGGTATTGAAGAAAAAGTAACGCGAGTCCAGATTCATTCCGGGAGGGCATTTATCTGGACACGCGTATCTGCACGAAGCATATGATGTGATGAAAGATACAGGATTCAGTCTTTTGCCATGAATGTTTCTTCTTAATCGAACTCCTGTGTTGGGGAGAGGGATAACTGAAAGTATTGAGTGCACCACTCAACAAGTTTAAGCGTAGTTGAAGCTCACCTTTCATTATGCAAATAACGATACCCGCGGAGCTGCTCACATATTTGATTATAGGAGCCGCCTTGCTCATCCAATTCATGTGGATGTGGCTAATCAGAAAAGGGCGTGATTTCTACCTTCGAGATATTGCCCATTTGAGAAAGCCTTCTGGAACACTATCAAAATACTATCATTGGCGTATCTCAAAGATACGGAATGCGGTGGGAGAAGGAGTGGCATTCGAATTGATTCTCATAGCGGGGATACTGGGGATTTCCTATTTGATTTCGTCAATATCTGCCCTCCTTCAAACATTGCCAATAGTATTGATGGTGACAGTATTGTCTCTCATTAGCATCATTCAAGGAGTCAGACGAGTAAGAAGACTCACTCAAGAAGAACAGAAGGTACTTGGCAGGTTGGAAAAGGCTGAATACAAGGTTGAGGAAGTGCGAGACATCGTTGATAATTTGGCACAGGCCGGCAAAGAAGGCAGTGGCGAAACTTGGTTTGTGCTATTTAAGCTTGCAACCAAGCAGACCCCAATAGGCGTATCTATCAGAGAAGTATTACAGGAAAGAGCTAAACAACTGTCCAAGAAAGCGAAAAAAGCACAGCTTGACTTGCCATTGAAAGAGGAATCTGAGGGGGATAAAGGTCCAGCCATTGAATTTGAATAAAATCTTATTCAGCAAGTCTTATATGAAATATATAGAGCGTGAACGAGAACGCCCCAAAAGGAGAAACAAACACAATGTCCAACAATGAAATGCTAAAGGGTCGAAAAGGCGTTGTAACTAGCTACAGAAGAGGCAAACATAAGCAGCATACAAACCAAGTTCTTCTAAAGTTTCAGGAAATAGATTCTAGATCTACAGCTTCGGCTCTTATTGGCCGCGGAGTAAAATGGACGTCCCCGAAGGGAAAGGAAATCCAAGGAAAAATCGTGGGCGTTCATGGAAACAATGGTGTTGTCCGCGCAAGTTTCAGGAGGAACCTCCCCGGGCAAGCAATAGGAACTGGCGTTCAACTGAAATAGTCATATCCGTATGTTTTTGATTGATGGATGACTACTGAGTATTGGCTCCGATGACGATAATGGCTAGCTGAGGGTGTTCAACCCAATGAAGTTTCATAGTTAAGCCGAGGAGTCACTATCATGTTTGAATGTCCCAAGTGTACCGACTACTTCTTGCCCATAGCTAGACAGCATGACAAATGGAGTGAGTTCACGTGATAGAAGTGGTTTTGTTCTTACTAGCTTATTTCGGGGCAGGTTTCACTCTGAAAATGGGTGATGATTTTTTGGATGATTATGGACAACCAAGCTACGCGTGGTTGCCATTTGCTGTATCTGGTGCATTGTTCGGGTTTCTGATGGCAGAATCCCAATGGGACTTGCTGTTGTTTTCATCGATTGTAATTGGGGTTTTGGTATCCGGGAAAGTGAATAAACCCCAATTTAGTATTGGATTCATCATGATTGGAATCATGTTGTTAATACGAGGTTTTCCAATCATTACTTCTCTAACCGAGTGGTTGCTAGTTCTTGTAATCCTCTTGATAGCATCCGTTGTTGACGAACGAGGAAATGATTGGGCGGACAGACAACAGACCATTTTTGCATCCAATTTTTTCAAATACCGATTCACTTTGAAGATTTCAGTTCTGTTTCTAAGCGTATTTTGGCCAGGATTCTGGAAAACTGCGGTGGGTTTGTGGTTATTTGATATGGGATACGAAATTGCCGGCATGGTGGATAGAAAACGCGTTCAAGACAACCATTGATATGCGAGGGTACAACAGACATCTAAGAAGACTGGATGTAGTCCTTTTTCCTTGGCAAAATCTACGCCCTCTTGGCTTGGCAAAGCAATTCCATTAACACCCGCCTGAATTGCCAATTTATCAGTTTGTATCTTATGGTCTCCAAGGGGTCTCGCACAACCTAGCAAGAGGGGAATTTGTTCTAAACCAAGTCTTGCGATAGTGAGTATTTTTCCGACAACTTCTGGAGCTGGGGGCGTAACCTCTTCCATGGGGGTATTCCGGACAGGGCTGAGGACAATTATCACAAGAGCTGCGGGTGAGAAGCCTGCAATCATGTCCAGCGCCTCAAGTTCACCCCCAAGTTTGCCATAATTCAAACCAACCAGAATATGAGGAGCAGTAGGAATCTTAAAGTTGTTTAACATTCGCAATGATTCAATCATTTTCTCTGGTGCATTATCAATGTGATAGACCTGCTCTGCTACATCTGAGGATCCGATGATATCAAGCATAACAGCATCAACATCCGCTTTCTTCAGCATAAGAGCTGTATCCTCGGTCACAAGACCTGTATGAACCACGACTTTCAGTCCTAATTCCTTCTTTGCATAGGCAATTGCCTCACCGAATTGATTAATGGGTACATGTCCAGAGGGATCTGAGCCCCCACTAATCAGCGCTCCCTCGCCGCCCCGTTCACTAATCTTCTTGCATTCAGACATCAGTTCCTCAGGAGTCACAGTAGGTTTCATACCGTTGAGCAATCGACCCTTACAATGTTCACACATTAGTGAACATGATAAGCCGGTTACACTAAGTGAGGGATAATTAAACCGATTTGATTGTTCGTGACTATCTATCTTGTAAGGATAAGCAGTAGGACTATAGCAGAGAAGGTCATTGCCAAAGCGACTCAGTCGTGATTCAAAAGCTTCTTCCATAAGTGGCATAGTGTATTCAAATGGGGATTCAAGAATCTCTTGTCCTTCCTCTAATATCCTAAAGGTCAAGTTGGTAGCCAAATATCTCTATGTGATGCGGACTATTAGCATTTTGATGTCGGACCGAAATGCCACACACAAAGTTACAAGTATAGCTTCTTCATGGGGGAACAAGAGCCTCATGACAGTATCTAAGACTGGGTGATTGATGTGGCAAACAACAATACTGATGAAATTGATGTCTTCTTCAACGCTAGAAGTGTTGCAATTTATGGCGCTTCTCAGTCACCAAATAGCGTTGGACAGGCAATAGTCCAGAATTTCATAAAACCGCAGTATACTGGAAAAGTGTACGCTGTTAATCCGAAGTATGATCAAGTACTCGGTGTTCCTTGCTTTCCCAACCTACAAGAGATACCAGGCCCTGTCGATCTCGTTGTAGTAGCTGTACCCGCCCGAATAGCACCACGTGTTTTCGAAGATATTGGTAAGAAGGGATCAAAAGCTGCAATCGTAATTTCAGGCGGTTTCTCTGAGACTGGGGAGAAGGGGGCACAGTTAGAAAACGAGATTGTCGATATCGCACAGAAGTATGGGATTCGCATAATCGGGCCCAATTGTGTTGGTGTTATTGACACGCAAACAAATGTCGATACATTCTTCTTACCAGAATACCGGTGCGGTAGGCCAAAACCAAGTAACGTCGCCAATATTTCGCTTGTCTCCCAGTCAGGCGCATTCGCAGCTGCAATTGCAGACTGGACATCAGAACTAGGACTAGGGATTAGCAAGATTATCAGTTTGGGGAACAAATGCGATGTCGATGATGACGATCTCCTTTCCTACCTCGCTGAGGATGATTCAACACAGGTCATCTGTTACTACACCGAAGGCTATGATAAAATGGGAGGGCGTTCCTTCTACAGACATGCAAAAGAGATTACTCATCACAAGCCAGTAATCGTTTGTAAGTCAGGTAGAGGTGAAAGAGCCAAACGTGCCGCCAGCTCCCACACTGGTTCAATTGCAGGATCAGATAACATTGCAGATGCGGCGTATAAGCAATCCGGTATTATCCGCGCAGACAACTTCGAGTACATGTTTGATATGGCAAAAGGATTGGCAATGCAACCAGCCGCTAAAGGTGATCGGGTCCTCATAGTAACTAACGGCGGAGGCCTGGGCGTAATGACCACAGATGCTCTTGAGGCAATTGGATTGGCTATTCCACCACCATCCCCAGAATTGCATGAGAAATTGAACGAAAGGCTACCCGGCTACTGTGCCATAGGTAACCCAATTGATGTTGTAGGGGATTCGGATTCTAGCCGGTATGATATCGCATTTGAGGAGGCCATCAGTAGCGGCGAGTATGATATCATTGTTGTAGGGATGTTGCTACAAACACCGAGTCTCGGCATGGATATCACCAACGTAATAGCAAATCACCAACGCCAATCAGAATTCCCGTTTGTTGTAGTGTCAATGGGCGGGGCTTTTACGACGAAAGCAGGCGAGGTAATGGAATTAATGGGTTGCCCCACATATGCCACAGGAGAAAAAGCAGCACTGGCAGCTAAGGCACTTGCCGAGTTTGGAGAAGTCAAATTCGGCGATGAATTCAATAAGACTGTAGATGCCTGAGAAACCATAAATATGAGTGACAAATGTTCATGATAAAGACAGAGGTCTGATAGATTGAAGATTGCAAAGGAGATATTCGAAACCGCGCGCGAAGAAGGAAGGACCTTCGTTTTGGAACACGAAGCCAAGAGAATCATGCAGGAGTATGATCTTCCAATACCTGAATTCAGTACGGCTGCAACAGCTGAGGAAGCTGTCAAGGAAAGCAAAAAGATAGGATATCCAGTAGTTTTGAAGATTCTATCAAAAGATGTACTCCATAAATCCGATGCGGGCGGAGTCAAAGTCAATTTGAATAGTGATGATGAGGTCAAAGAGGCCTTCCAAGAAATCATGGAGAATGCCAAGAAATATGGGAAAGAGCAAGACCACGAGGTGGATCTCAGCAGGGGCGTATTCATTTCAGACTTCGCAGAAGAAGGAACTGAAGTGATTGTAGGGGTTACAGAAGATCCCCAGTTTGGGCATGCACTGATGTTTGGCCTTGGGGGCATATTCGTAGAAGTCCTCAAGGACGTGACCTTCCGATTGATTCCGCTAACAGAAGTAGATGCACGCGAAATGGTCAAGGAGATAAAGGCCTCCAAGATTCTTGAAGGAGTTAGGGGTGAGCCTCCAAGGGATGTTGATGCCCTAGTTGAGATAATCATGGCAGTCTCTAAAATGGTAGAAGAGAATCCAGAGATATCGGAACTGGACTGCAACCCCACATTTGTGTACGCTGAAGGGAAAGGGGCCACGGTCGTGGATGCCCGGATTCTGATAGAGGAAGAACAGAACTAATAGATTTACTTACTCAGAAGCTCATAAACTGCTATCAGACCACGCTTCAAATCCGAGTGCGAGAAGGTATCTGCATTCTCGGGTACTGAACCGATTGAGAGTAGAAGAACAAGTGACAGTAAACGGGGAACAAGGGCTGTGTGCTCAAGCAGAAACTCCCTGTTCCCAGTTGCATCGACAATGAGACCCTCCAATCTACGACTCAGCAAGCTCAAATGATGACCAAGTGTTTCTGAGAAGGTGATTTCTCTAAACAGTTTCCTAAAACGAGAAGTGTTGTCCAACAACTCTGGTGGCATTCCGGCTTGTTGAAGAAGAGTCATTGCGTTGACAATGGCCGCTTCGTACTCATTTGGCCCAACTACAGGACGGGCATGCTTGGCATTATCGAGCTGTACAAGAAAACGTAAAGAATTGGTCAAGATGTTCCTTGAGATACTTGGTAGAGTGGAGGACACCTTGGTGAGCAGTTGACTATGCTCATCTTCGAACTTCGCCGCTTGGGAAGACTCCAGACTATTTTCAAATTCGCTGGATATTCTGACTTCAACAATTCTGGGTAATTGTTCGTGAGTTCCAATCCTTCGTACCGCAGTCAATGCGAGAAATTCCTCTCGAGAAACATAGAATAGGAGAATCCGAACCAAATCATATGCAATTTCGAAATCCTCCTCATTGATTCTTGATTTTCCTTTACTCCGAGCCAAAGCTGCACAGAGGATAGCCCACGAGCTGATAGCCCCGTCACAGATGCTCTTGCGCTGCTTCTGTTCGAAATCATGTTGTTTGAGAAAACGGGAAAGGCGTTCAGCAGCCCCATCAATTCTTCCTAGCGCGCTACTTCCCAGTTTTACCTCACTCAACGATTGTAGGAAATCACGAGGGTCACGAGATGGAGGGCGGATAATGAAGCTTGGAGCCGACCTACTCATGCGCCACCATTTACTTGTCGAAAGAAAGTAATCAAGAACATCGACAGACAGGGTTACATCAGAGGGGGTAGAGGTATCTCTTGAGTCAAGGTAGGTTACGAGTTGAGAGAAGAGGGAAAGAAATCGAGACAGGTGAGTGGGTAGATTTTTACCTGCAAATTGATATTCAGAAAATCTTTCAACAAGAGATTTAATTCTATTCAAAGCTCCTGTTGAAAGCTCACATTTCGCTAAGCCGTGATATACATCTATTGGCTTTCGTGCCAAAGTTCGATATCTCCACTTGTCTCTGTTGTAGAGAGAAGAAATCATCCTGTGAATATAAAAGACTGTGTCATTGAGCTAACTAAAGAGGTCAGCGGCCATAGCGTCTGGAACGCTGTTCGTAAGCTCGTAGAGCACGCCATATATCTATACGCCGCACTGCCGGCCAGTATATTTGAGCAAAGTACAGCTCTGAGTAGGCAGATTGCCAAAGCAGGAAACCAGACAAACGCTCTTCTCCAGAGGTTCGTATTATCAAATCCGGATCCTTTATGCCATTGGTGTAAAGGTGGTTTTCAACAATGTTTTCATCAATTTCCTCAGGTGAGAGTTCCCCCGATTTAATCTCCCGACCAATTTTCTTCACTGCGTCAACGAGTTCAGCTCTACCAGAATAACCTATAGCAACATTGAGAATGTGCTTATCATACTCTTTCGTTTCCTCTTCTGCCATTTGTATAGCTTCAGCAACTTCGTCGGGTAATAAATCGACTCTGCCAATCGCCCGAATTCGAACTTGGTGTTTGTGGATATCAGGATTTCCAACTACCTCGGAGAATTTCTCACGAGCTATCTTCATGATTTCGCTGACTTCTCGTTCGGCTCTTTTGAAATTCTCGAGTGAGAAGGCATATATTGTACATATTTTGACGCCAGATTCCCAGAGGATTTTGAGCACTTCCATGACTTTCTGTGCGCCTTTTCGATGGCCATACCATGGTGTATCGAGGCCATGTTCTCTGGCATATCTTCTATTTCCATCAAGAATCATACCAACATGCTCTGGAGCATTCTCCGTATCCAGCTGGCGATTCAGCCACCACTCATACAGTCGGTAAACTGGTCCGGCGATATTCATGCTCAGCACATATCCTCGTGAATCAAGCCTGAACTAGACGTTAAAAGATTTAATGATGTAGGACCGCTTCTATCAAATCATGGTTGCGACTTTTTCTGCCGCTCGTTTCATGTCCAAGAAAACCAAACCCAATTTTGCATCGGCAGTAGTGGATACAGTAAGGCAGGCATTCATGCCAGCTTGAATTACAAGAAGCCAACCGTCATTACCCTTGATATTTACCTGCTCCAAATCCCCCTTTCCTAGCTCAATGGCAGCTTTCTCTCCCAAAGTCAACATTGCGGCCGTCATCGCAGCTACCTTTGCCTCATCAACATTTGTGGGCAGGGCTGAAACGATAGGCAATCCTTCGACACTAACTATCGCACATGCCTGTATTTCAGGAATACTACCTTGTAACTCGTTTAGTACGCTTTCCAGCGTTTCACCGCGCGATTCCGCCATCTGTTTTTTCACCTTTACTTGTACATTCGCTTGAGTATTACCTCTCGTGCTATAGCTTGGAACGCCCTCTTAACTCCAACGCCCTGTATAGCAATAGTTTCATACACGGGTATATTCCCGCCTAATCCTAAAACATCGAGCATCTCGTCTCGTGACATCCTGTTTGGAAGATCTCTCTTGTTGAGCATGATTACTATGGGGACCTCACGCTGTAAAGCATCGCCCATAAACATCTTCAGCTCTTCAAAGCTCTCCGCGTTCTCATCTCTCTGATCTGGAGATGAATCAGCAACGAAGAGGATGCCATCGGTACCTTGGAGGACGACCTTTCTCTGATGCCGATGTCGCTTTTGGCCAGCCACTGTAAATACGTCAAACAGAACCCGGCCGCCTGCACTCATGGGTACATAGTCGAAGAAGAGTGTTCGGTTTGTCTCATCTTCAATAGATGTGAAATCACCCTTTTGTAGTCCTTCAACTTTACCGTACAACCATCGTAGTGCTGTGGTCTTTCCACCTAGGCTTGGGCCATAGAATACGATTTTCAGATGAATGCGACCTTTATCGTCCTTCCGCATAGCAAACCACCTTTGTATTTTCTACAGTTCCGTAACTGCCAAATGGAGACATGTGAGGGCCCAAGTCTGGGCCATATGGCAGGGAATATGTAGGGGTAATAATCGTCACGTCCTTTAGTGAAAGGAAGATTCCTAGGTTGTATCCCCTGGTACGGGGTCGGCTGCCGTAAGAGGTTGCCCTCATAAAAGGCTTTGTGGCACACATCTCAAGGTCCTTGCCAATAATGGGAGATCCCCTAGACCTTCTCGAGCTCTTCCAAAGCCTGTTTGAGTCCTTCCTCGTCAAGCTCTTTACTCTTAGCAGGAGTTGATGTCTCGACTGCCAAGAACTTGTCGAGCTCGTCAGCCAATTCCTTGCCTTGCTTTTTCATGACAAGACGAATGAGTCCAATGTTTACCTCAGCTCCAGAAACGACGCTAAGAACACCTTTCCCACAAGCCGATGCGAAGATTTTCCCATCGGAGAACTCAGAGGTGACTATTTCCAAATCACCGATCTGAAGATTCTTACCTTGTTCTTCACTTGCACAGAAAACCGCGCTAGCAATAGCACCAATCGAATCGGTATCAACAGGGAAAGGGGCCAACTTTGATACGTTGGCAATGGTAAGGCCGGTCTTATCAGTCAAGATAACGCGTTTAATCCCCTTATCCTGCCTAATAATCTCAGTCAAGATTTTGTCGAATTGTTTTGGGTCGCTCATAATCATTACCCTCTCAATCTTTATTTCTTAAGGACTATCAGAATCAAGCCCTCTTTCTCATCAGGCGCGATATTAATCTGACCTTTAGATGTGTCAAGTGTGAGGAACGACAGCGAGCCCTCTTTGAGCTCTCGTACTGCGTCCAAAGCTTTGCCAACAAGAGAAGTCACAATTGCTGCGATATTCTCTGTTGTTTGAGCGTCTAGGTCGCTGCTCAGGGGTAGTCCTTCCATGCTTGTTACGATTACGCCGCGAACCCCTTCCTGAGCTTTGAGCTTGGAAAGGATTGATTGTAGTTTTTCTTGGCTTATCAACTTCTGGAATCCCCGCTGATGGCAATCATGCTCTTGGCATTTTGAAGCACACTTTTGCCTATTTTAGACTTGTGGCAATGTGCTATCTGAAATATGTCCTAATTGCGCAAAATATACCATCATTGGTTAAAAGATGGCCAGATTTAGCATATCGGAACAAGATTTCAGGCGTAGTGAGTTGTTACTCTTCGTCCTCATCGTCATCTTTCAGTAGCGCCCGAGAATTTCGCCTCATCTGTGCAAAGCTCTTTGTTGATGCTAAATCGGCAGCTGCTGATGGCCCCGCGCGAGGTGCTTTTTTCATCATCTCTTGGGTCTGCTGAAGTTCTTCCTCTTCAGAAGCCAGAGCTTCATCTACCCGCCTTATGTTGTTTTCAATCGATGAGGGTGCTTGTTTCGCGCGGCTTGTCATAGCTTTCCTGAAGGATGCTATTCTCTTTGCGCCTTCGCTGTGTTTTCCACGGAAAGCTTCTTCACCAGCCTTCTGGGTGGTGAATGTAGCAGCAAGCTTCGGATCAAAACTTGCCATGATTTCATCCTCGTCTTTTGTGACATTCAAACGGGTCGTTACAGAACGAATACGCCTTGCTCCACTCTTATCGAGGTACTCCACCTGTAGCTGTACAGGAATGCTATCAGTATCGAGTTCCTCTTCTGGTTCCATTTCAAAGTAGAGTTCGTGATTTTCTCCTACAACGCCCACTTTTCCGGACTTCTTTGATTTCATTTCATCAATCACTGCACGTGACATACCTGATGCATCCTTGACACGTACACCGGGTGGAGTTATCATGCGGACAGTAACATCTCGTGCAATGGAGGAAGCACCCGCAAGGGCAGACATACTTCTGTCAAGCTCATTTGGCGTTACATAGTACATCTGACCGCCTGTTGCCTCTGGAAGGAGGCCAAGCGTCTTAAGCTCCATTCCAGAACCCCCGGCGATTCCCACCACATCAAAAGCTGTACCAATATCACGAAACATCTGCCCCATCTGTTCATAGTAATCAGTTGCGGGTGTAACCTGGAATCCTTCCAACGAGCCAACACCTTCATTGGCAAGACCATCTGTAAGAAGTAAAAGCCGCCCAATATCTCGATGTTTCGCAATAGTATATCCCATAGCAACCGCGGGGCCTAATGCAGTACCTCCTTTCGGGCCCAAGTCTGCTACGTGCCTTTTTAACCGGTCACTATTTTTCCCGACAGCGACCATTTTCACGTCATCCAATAGAGTCCGACTTGTTTCTAATATCCGGTTCAAACTGGGGAAAGCCTCCCTTGGAAGATGGACAGCTTCTCCAGTCAGCGGATTTCTATAGGCGACCGAGCTTTCAAACTCAATTATGCCGAATAGAGTCTCTGGTGAATTCGCTGCCAGAGAGTCAATTGAATTCCGTAGACTTCTTTTAACGGCCTCAAGATTTGCGCCACCCATCGAGCCAGATACGTCTATGAGCGCTAAGAAAGCGCCACTGGCAGTTGACACTTCTTGTTCAGTAGATTCATCTTCGGAAGGGGGTGGTGCAATCAGAAAGTCGGATTCATCTCCTGCTGTAATAATCTCGCCTTCTACGACATTGAGAGTTCCACAGAACGGACAGATGAAATGTTTTCCAACTTTGGGATCTTCCACAATCTGGTCAGTACTGATAAGATATCCTCCACAACGTTCACAAGCAATTGGTTTTCCTACGATTTTCCTAACCTCGTGGGTAAGACCGCTGAATTCCACACGCATGACATAGGGGATATCGTCTAGAATTTTCTTTGAGGCCGGAAATGAGTTAGATGTGGGCTTGAGTAGGGGCATAGTTGTATCAACCTCAGCAGGTTTTATCTTTCAGTAGTCAAGATGTTATTAAGTGAATCGTCGTACGTTTAGAATAGAGAGGTTGACTACAAGTACGTGGGATTACACGAGCAACCCTCTATCGTAGAAGATATATATCCTGCAACAGCCCAGTAGCAAGAACACGACAGAACCAAGGAGGACAAGAATATTGGTTGATGAAGGTAGAGTTGAAGAGATTATAGCAGAAACCATGTCAGAAAATGCCGTAATCGAAGGAATGGTAGCGTGTAACGCAGAAGGAGAGGTAATCTTTGGTCATACGTTATCTGACAGCATAAAGCACAAAAAAGTAGCAGATTTGGTGGTAAAGCTCAGCTCGCTTTCCTCACAACTCAGTGGAACTGTTGATAAAGGCGAATTGAAAGAAGTGAGCATCACTTCAGAGAATGGATATGTCATCATCCTTGGGGATGTGGAGCTAGTACTCGCCGCCATCGTAGGTGAAGAAGGACGGGAATCAATGGGGCTTATCCGGATGACCCTTAGAAGAGCGCTAGTATCCATGTTGGACTAAATACTAGTTGAGCGACATTCTTTTCAATCATAAGAGTGAACGCAAAAGTATACTAGGTATATATCAAGTATTACGCAGATATTACCAAGCGTGATATTCCACATAATATCTCATAATCATGATGGTAGAGCGGACATAATGGACCGTATTTGAATTTGCGCTACAAAAACCGGATGGGAATGAATATTGGTACACATCGAACGGCTTGAATGTAAAGGCTTCAAATCCTTTGGCCGGAAAAAAGTATCAATAAAGTTCAATCCGGGGTTCACATGTATTGTGGGTCCAAATGGGTCAGGCAAGTCCAATGTAGTTGACGCTATTCTTTTTGTACTTGGACAACTCAGCGCTAAAACACTTAGAGCAAATGTTTTTGCGGATCTACTCTATTCACCTCCAAAGCCGAATATGCCTCCGGAGGCAAAATCAGCAACTGTTAAGCTGTATTTCAACAACAGAGATCGCAAGCTCCAAGTCGAGTCTGATAAGGTAGTAATCGAGAGAGAACTAGATGAATCGGGAAGGTCAACATGTCGAGTAAATGGAAAGGTTGTTACTCGTTCGACAGTAGTAGACATCCTCGGGGGCATTGGCGTTGATCCCAACGGATACAATCTGGTACTTCAAGGGGAAATAGCTCAGATTGTGAAATCCAGCCCAACACAGAGACGAGAACTCATAGAAGAAATAGCAGGCATCTCTGCGTACGATGAGCAAAAGGAGAAAGCGCTGAAGAAGCTTACCGAGAGCGAGAACAATCTTGGAAAAGTGGAAATGCAACTCCGAGAACGTCAACGGCAACTTGACAAGCTAGAGGAGGAAAGGGGCGATGCACTACAGTACCAGAAAACACGCCAACTTAAACGAGAGACTAGAATTGACAGCCTCGCTTGGAATATTGTGAAATCAGAAAGCCGAATTGAGACGATCAAAGAGACCCTTGCAGAAAAGGCCGAGGAGTATGAACAGCTCGAAAAGGAGCTCCACAATACTATTCAAAAAATAGAGAATACAGAAGAAGAGATTGGAAGAATAGATGATGAAATTGATCAGATTGCGGGTGAAGATTCAGCGCGAATATCAGAAAGGTTTGGTGTCGTGTCAGCTGCTGTAGAGCATTTGATAGAGGAACTAGATGAGGCCAATCGTAGTCTCAATGAAGCAAAAACAAGGAAAGAAAGGAAAGAAGAGAGACTTGAAAAGATTAAAGAAGAAATTCAAAAACTGAATGAGAAACATGGCCTAAAACAGGATTACCTAGAAGAGGTTACCGAAGAAGTTTCATCAGTAGAAACCAAGATTGAGCGATTGGAAAAGAGATTCGAAGAAGAACAGTCCAATTACTATAGGATTACACAGGAACTACAGCAATACAACAACAAGATGCGTTCTCTTGATGAAAGCATAGCACAGATTAGATCCACAATCAAATCAAATAACAGAGAATTGGGCTATGCCTATGAGGAACTTAGAGACAGTAAGGAGGGGCTGAAGCGGGTAACGGGAGAGGTAGCACAGCTTGAGAAGGAGATACCAGAGAGGGCCCAGAACATAGAGCAAATGAAAACATCAGAAAGATCCAAACGAAACGAGTTCCAGGACATCGAAGAGCAACTCGAAAGGGTCAATGCAGAAGTAGATGAAACGACCAAGGTCCTGTCATCTACGAGAGAAGAGTTAATCAGATTACAGGCCAGACAAGATGCGCTGAAAGAAGCTGAAGAATCGTTCCTGAAACGTAGAGAAGCAGTTGCTAGAGTATTGGAACTACGAGATGCAGGTGCTATAGAAGGGATTCATGGCACGGTCGCAGAATTAGGTACGATTGACCCAGATTATGCCGTTGCAATGGAAATAGCGGGTGGTAGCCGTCTTTCATATGTGGTTGTGGAAAACGAGAAAACTGCAACAAAATGCATAAACGCGTTGAAGACTGAACGGGTTGGAAGAGCCTCATTCATTCCCCTAAATAAGATAAAAACGAGGTCTCCTGGAAAACTTCCCGATAATGAGGGAGTAGTTGGATTTGCACTCAATCTTGTGAATTTCGATCCGAAGTTCCGCCCAGCCTTTGAATTCGCCTTTTCGGATACTCTGATAACCGAAGATTTCAGAACAACGAAGAGAATGGGATTTAGTGGGTGGAGGGCAGTTTCACTAGAAGGAGATATTGTTGAACGATCAGGTTTGGTTACGGGTGGACACTATCAGCACAAATCGAGGGGTCTCACCTTACAGGTGAAAGATGAAAGCCCCCAAATCATCGAGAAGCTAAATGGTCTCAAGAAAATATTAGGCGACTTGCGAGCTAAGCAGGAATCCCTCCGTAATCGAAAGGAACAGTTGGAGAAAGAAATAAACCAACTCGGAAATGAAAGATATAGACAAGAAATTAAGCTTGATAGACTAAAGGGGAACTTGTCCGAAAACGAAGAGAGAAGGTCTCGCCTAACTGAGCGAATTCATAAGTTGAATATAACAATCGAAGAGCTGGAATCTCAGACTGAAGAGCTCCAAGAGAAGGACGAACAACTGACCAGTGAACGAAATCGAGTAAGAAGAGAACGTGATGATTGTAACGAGAGATTAGCAAAATCGGATGCAGCACAGATAAACCAAGATCTCAAGGATTTGAAGAAAGTTCTAGAGCACGAGAAACAAAAAAGGGAGAGAACTGAGAAAGAGATAACAAAAATCAGACTCACTATTGATGAGAGATTGTCACCAAGAGCAGATGAACTGGCAAATGATGTTGAATCTATAGAGAGAACCCTTCCTGAGCTGAAAGAGCACATACAGGAATTGGAGTACAAACTAAGGAAGAAGAAGAGCGAGTATCAGGAGCTGCAGACCAAAAGAGAAGAAATCGAAGATGCGGTCAAGGACAAGAGAGTCTATCAACTTGACTTAAAGGAAGAAGTCAGGAATCTCCGCCTTCGTCATGAGGAAATACGAGAAGAGCAGACATCCAATGAGAAAGCGGTATATCGGCTTCAAACCGAACAGAGTAAGCTGGAAGAAGAAACTGTCGCTTTTTCGGCTGAATTGGATGAAATTGCTGATAAAGACAAGGAACTGGAGAAACGAAGAGACGCTGAAGAGTTAACATATAGCGAGATTGAGGATTTGGAGGAGGAGGTTAAAGAATTCCAGCGCGAATTGGAAGAGATGGGGCCCGTAAATCTTAAGGCCTTAACAGACTACGATATTGAGAAAGAGAAATACAACGAGATTGTTGAGAAGAAGGCCAGGCTTGAAGAAGAACACAAAGAGATTCTGAGTTTTATGGAGGAGCTAGAACAGGAAAAGACTCGAAAATTCTTAGAAGTCTATAATGAAATAGCCGACAATTTCTCTGAAGTTTTCGCTAAACTATCACCGGGAGGAGAAGCACATCTGATGCTCGAAAATCCCGAACATCCACTCATGGGAGGCATTACGGTCAAATCCAAGCCTAGAGGAAAAGATTTGGTATCGCTGGAAGCTATGAGTGGTGGGGAGAAAACAATAACAGGTTTGGCACTGATCTTCTCCATCCAAATGTATAACCCTGCGAGTTTCTACATTTTCGATGAAATTGATGCCGCCCTGGATGATGTTAATGCTCATAGCGTCGCAACACTCATATCTGAAATGTCCAAGACATCTCAATTCATTGTGATATCACTCAGAGATACTACAGTTCGTAAGGCAGATAAACTCGTAGGCGTTTCAAACCAAGATGGTATATCCAGTATTGTCACAGTTGATTTAGAAGAGGTGGCAGCTACAGCATGAATGAGAACAATGACCCATTCTGGACGATGCCACCATACGTTCTACTCACAGATATACTACAACTCGATAAAGTTGAGCCATGGAACGTCGACGTTGGGAAGCTTGTCCGACAGTTTCTTCGAGAGATGAAAAATGTCGGTGATGTCAATTTTCGTGTATCAGGGAATGCACTCTACTCTGCTTCAGTCATTTTTATGAAGAAAACCAGAGATTTGGTGGACTTGGGTCTCATTCCTGAGGAAGAGGAGGAGCAAGAGGAAGATATCGAGATTCCCCTTATTCGCCCACCGTTCAGGCTAAATAATCGACGTGTTACTCTTGAAGAACTAGTCGTTGCAATGGACGAAGTCCTTTCTAAAAAATCCCGAAGCAGTTCAAGGTCAAAGAAAAAGAAGTCCGAACCACCGCCCGAACCTGTTTCGTTCAAGGTGGACATGACGAGGGCAGACATAGAAGAGACCATTGGGGAAGTATACAAAGATCTGCAGGGGCTTATGGAAGTCGGAGAGACATCGAAATTCATGAATCTTTTGATGAATAATACTCGAAGAGAAATTGTTCGAATTTTCTTCGCATTATTGCATCTTCATTCTAGGGCCTATGTCGAAATATGGATGGATGAAGACGATATCATCTGGGTGCAGCTTTGTGAACCCCCAGAAGAAGAGGAGAAAGAGAAGATTAGTAAATCAGAAGTTCAGACACTCCTTTCAGATTAGAGTTGAGAGAAATGGATGAGGATTTGAAGACACTTGAAGCAGCACTGTATGCCGCTGGCAGGCCCCTCACCATAGAAGAGATGTCAGAATTAATCGACAAGGCGGAATCATCCACACGGGAATTGGCAGAGGAACTAGGTTATCGCTATCACAAGCGGGACGGGGCCTTAGAGGTTGTGGAGCTCCCTAGAGACCGATTCGTTCTACAATTGAAACCTGAGCTTACTCCAAGAGTAGGCAAACTCATACCTGGTGGATTGCTTTCGTTTGCAACACTTCAGACGTTGGTGTACATAGCACTAAAACAGCCCATCCTCCAATCGGATGTTGTCTCTCACAGAGGTACCCACTGTTATGAGCACATACATGAATTAGAAGAGCTAAAATTTCTAGAGTCGACTCCACATGGTCGAACAAAACTACTGAAGACCACTCGTCTGTTTGCAGACTATTTCGGATTACATCCAGAGAAGGTCAAAATGAAAGCGCAGCTCCGGCACAAAATGAAAAAGATACTTGAAGAGCAGAAAGCGAGAGAAGAGAGTTCAAACGCATGATACTCTAACAGACCCTTGGAACTGGTTCACCATACGGGACCTGAATCACTTTTCGCCCACCGATTCCTGTTTCAAGAATGACTCTCGCAGGGCCAGCTTCTACTTTACCGATAGCTTTGGCTTCTTTGGTTGCAGCGTGACGGTGTAGGACATCAAGTAAATCGTCTGTTTTCTCAGAATCAACGACCATAACTGCGGTACCTTCACAGCTCATATTGAAGAAATCTAGGCCTAATATCTCACAGAGTGATCTAACGGCGGGGCGAACAGGTACTTCTCCGTCCTCAATAACAATCTGGGCATTGGATTTTGAAGCAATTTCGTTGAGAGCAACAGAGCTGCCACCTCTAGTAGGGTCTTTCATTGAATGTACGCCACCAATATCCAGACAGTCGCGCAAAGGTTCCCACAGTGGGGCGACATCACTTATCAAGTCGGTATCGAAGTCAAGGCCTTCACGATGAGCTAAGAGGGTGGTGCCATGATCACCAATAGGACCCGTAACAATAACATCATCTCCAGGAAGGGCACCTCTATCAGTAATCGGTTCTTCAAGGTAACTCACACCTATACCCGTTGTGGAGAAGACCAGTTGATCGATGGTGCCTCGAGGCATGACCTTGGTATCACCTGCAATCATGGCAATACCAAGTGGCTCAATGATGCTGTTCAAATCCTTGAGAATCTGAGCCAATCGTTGTATTTCGAACCCCTCTTCTACAATTATGGTATTGGTCATAGCAAGGGGTTTTGCGCCCATTACAGCCAAGTCATTAACAGTACCGCAGGCGGTCAACGTGCCTATGCTTCCACCGGGGAAACTCAGAGGCTGTACTGTATGGGCATCGCTACACACAATCAGGTTTCCATGATCAGACAGGAGTGTTGCACCATCATCCATTTCATCTAAGCCAATCGGACCTAATCTCCGATTACCAAATGATGGGATTATTACCTCTTCCAGGAGCTGTTGCATAATCTTTCCACCAGCCCCGTGTGAATTTTCTATTTTCTCCATGTCCATAGGGATTCCTCTGAGCCACTTGGTGAATGGAATTGGTAATATTTCAAAGAAGCGTTATGACAATCACAACGCTTGCTTTTGTCACTGAGGAAAATTTAAAACAGCTTTGAAGTTTGCGTGATTTGATTATTGAAAGGTGGCATAAATGGGTGTCTGGCATCGCAGATCTCGGAGAACTAAGACCGGCGCAAGGAAAAGCCGATTCAAGAGCAAAAGGAAGTACGAACTTGGACGGACACCGACTGAGACTGTAATGGGCGAACCTAAACGCCGACGGATTGATAGTAGAGGCAGTCACAAGAAGACACCAGCACTCCGCCTTAACATGGTCAACGTAACAGATCCAGAGAAGGGTGAGACATCGCGTGCAGAATTGGAGGATGTCATCAAAAACCCTGCAAATATGGATTACCAGCGTAGGAAAGTCATTACAAAGGGTACCATCATCAAGACTTCAAAGGGCAAGGCGAGAGTAACAAGCCGACCGGGTCAAGATGGAGTATTGAACGCAGTTCTTATCTGATCCATACTACTATACTCGGATAGGTTAGGATTCATCCGAATCGAGCTCTGCTTCTATATTGGTGATTACGAATCCGCGACCGCCAGTAATGGTGGTATTGCTGCTTTTGCATTTTGGACACTTCATAGGAGCGAAGGCTGCAATTTCAGGGGGAACATCATCTGGGCTCTGTGCTTCCCCTTCGAAGCCACATTCTGCACACCGAATGCTCCCCTTAACTTTCTCGATATTAAGCTCAGCACCTTCAAGAATGGTACCTTCAGTGGCTATTTCAAAATTGAATTTCAGTTGTTGAGGCATCAGAAAGGTGAATTCACCGACCTCCACGTTAACGCCCAGAATCTGCTTCACATCATGGCCTTTTGCTGCTTCCAATGCAGTATCACGAATGGAACACGCGGCTGAAAATTCGTGCATTATCCCTTTTTCCCTGGAGATGGTCCTTGGTTGTTTGTTAAGGCGTTTTTGTTGTGAACATCTGCTAGACACTCTTTATATACAACCACGAAATATAGATTCGAAAACGGATGGAGGATGTGGATTGAACAAACCACCCAACAAAAAGGCAGACACAAAAGACAATCCTCCAGATTTTTCCGACATACCAGGCATCGGTCCAACACTCAGTAAACGGCTAAAGAAGGCAGGATATGATTCATTGCAGCAAATTAGTGAAAGTATCCCTGCTGAAGTAGCAGAAGGTGTGAAAGGAATCAGTAGGGACAAAGCCCGAGAGATAGCGATTAGTGCAAGCAGACTGCTCGAGAAGACTAGTGAGGGGGAAAAGGCAAAAATAGCCGAGGGGGAAGCCGATTCAGAGATTGATGATCTTGCAAAAGAGTTACGAAGTAAGGATCAGCAAGTCGCTTTAGGAGCCATTGACAGGTTAGGCAAAATCGAAGATAAGAGAGCCACAGAGCAGCTGATGAGTTGCCTAGAAGATCCAAGATACATGGTAAGAATGTTCGCTGCGGTGCAGCTTGGAGAACGGGAAGATGAGAAAGCAGTTGATGCTCTAATTCAGGCACTACATGACGATTCACTTTTTGTGCGTCAGACTGTCGCCGGGGCTCTAGAGAATATTGGCTCTAAGAAGGGTCTAGATGCAATAGCAGATGCAGAAAATGAGGGAATTCTGCTTAACGAGCTTCCCGAAGGCAAAAGACTAAACTGATTAGAGATGAATCTGAGGGTATAAACCCCCTTCAAAATGAAACTACAGGAGAACTGTTCAGTGGAAGACCGGTCAGTGGATGAAATTCAAACCAAAATCAGCGATTTGGATTTAGACTATATGCGTGGATTGGTTTCTGAAGAAGAATACAAAGCTAAGATGGAAGAATTGCAGGAGAAGTTGGAGGCAGCAGGAGGGAAACCTTCTGGTCTCTCTGCAGCACAAAAAGCCAAAGAGTCTCTCAAATCGCCACCAGAAGAGGAATTCACTCAGCAACGAGGAGTGGCAACAACAGACCCGGTTACAGCCGTCAAAAGAGCTGTACAGAAGTTCAGAAGGATTCCAATAGAACGGATTGCCCAAGAAGCTGGTGTGAGCGCAATCAACACAGCTAAGATATTAACCGATCTACTGGATGGACGAGAGTTATCTGGGCGGATAGATCGTGAAAGGGGAGATCTGCTATTGGGAACCGGTAGTGGCCCTGCACCGAAAAACATCGTAGTTTGCCCATTCTGTGGTCGAAAGATGGACAAGATAGCAGTACGGGGAGAAACCGTCACCTGTAATATGTGTCAAGAATCTTTTGTCATTTCATAGTGATGTTGAATGGGCGATTCAGTCTCCAAAAGGGAGACGGGAGCAGCTGGTCCTACTCCCGGAAGATAGATTGGCCTTATTCTCCCTGGCTTCCTTTTCTATAGGATTCGAGCAGCAAATCTGGTAGATATAAGGCCTCGATTCCTGTGCCTTGCAGAAGGTCTTTCAGTTGAATTGTACAGAAGGGGCATTCAGTAGTTACAAGCTCTGCCCCCGTGTCCAATATATACTCCCGTTTTGTATCAGCGATTTTCATAGAGAGATCCCGTTGTCCAGCTCGTACACCACCACCAGCCCCACAACACCGATTCTTGTATGGGTCGTCAATATACTCAATTCCTGGGACCATCTTGAGAATTTCTAGCGGCTCATTGACAACTCCTTGACCTCTGCCCAAGTGGCAGGGCTCATGATATGTGACTTTCAAATCGAGTTCACCTTTTGGTGGGACCATGTTTTCTTTACCCAGCACCTCAATCAGATATTCGGTAAGGTCCATAACCTTGAACTTTGGAGGCTCTCCGCGTTCTTCCTCAATGAGTGGATAGTGGTCTTCCCTCATCGTCTTTCCGCAGCCAGCACATGCAACAATGACTGTGTCGAAATCCCATTTTTCCATAGCATCTTCAAAAATCTGTGTGGTTTTTCTCGCTGCTTCTTTAGCAGTCTCCATGGCACCCGTTCTGAAGGCAGGACTTGCGCAGCACCATTGTTCTTTGGGAACCACGACATCGACATTGTTCTGATTAAGAACCTCGATTAGTGCCTCACCCGTATTCTGCATTCTATAATCAATAAGACATCCTGTGAAGAACGCTACACGCCCCTGAGGGTTCTCTACGAAGAATTCCTCTGTCTCTATTTCTTCAAGAAGGGGAGTTTCCTTCCGAGATACTGAGCGGCCGGTTTCCTGCATACGTTCCACGAAAGTCTGTGCCCCCTCTGGGAGTGGATAACCAGCATCTACTGCTTTCGCTCGTAGAAGTTCTACCGCTAGACTTGGTATCTTAATGTCCTTCGGACAAATGTCCTCACAAAGCTTGCAGGTTGTACAGTAATACACGGATTCGTCAAGAGCCATCGATACTCTGTCTTCAACATCTCGTGGATCGAGCTCAAGTCGTGCAAGCTGCCGGATAATCATTGGTCCTGCATAATCCCAAGTTTCCTTGATGACCGGACAGTTTGCAATACAAGCGCTACATTCGATACATTTCCGAATCTCACGCAGCTTTTCAATCTCACTGGAGTGAATTATCTCAGGGCGTTCTGGTCTTTTATCTCGTGATACATATGGACGAGTCCGTCGCAGCCTCCCAATAGTTTGTTCTAAATCAACTACCAGGTCCTTTATGACAGGCATCTTATCCATCGGCTCGATAACCAGTTCCTCATCAGGATCGACCTTTGTCCTGCAGGCAATACGGGCAATTGTGTTTACTGTAACTGCACAGGAACCGCATTGTCCGCCTCTGCATTCCCAGCGGAATGCCAGACTCGAGTCGTATTTGTCTTGGATGTAAAGAAGTACATCCAGCACGGTCATACCCGGTTCGAATTCTACATCATACTCTTCAAAGTATGGGGCATCATCGACATCAGGGTTATATCGCTGAACTTTCGTCTTGACAGTTTCCTTGGACATCGTTATTGGTCCTCCTTCATGGTGGCGTGATGCGAGTTATCACGAGATCTTCCTTCCGGAGCTCGGGTTCCCCGTCTTCGCCTTTTCGAATGACAATATTGTAATAGCCCTTATCATTGCGGTCTGCGTCACTGCGGTAGTGAGCACCTCTGCTGCCCTTTCGCATGAAAGCAGCTTCAGCGACTAAGCGAGAAGTAATCACCATGTGGCCAAATTCAATAGCCTGATGCCATCCCGGATTGAATCGCTTGATTGGTACATCTACTTTGATGTTGGGAACAACCTCTTCTTCAATGCGCTTCAGATCCTCAACAGCTTCTGCGAGACCTTCATCATCTCTGAAAATCTGCACCTTATCCCACATCAGACTGGTCAATTCGTCTCGGGCATCAGCTGGCGAAATTCCTTCCTTCCGCCGCAACATCGTCTCAACCCGGCTGAATTCCCCTTTGACATCGTCAATATCCATTCCGGGGAGACCATGTTCGTTCGCGAATTTGGCTGCATTCTCACCTGCCAGGGCACCGAAAACTTGAGTGTCAGCTAAAGCATTACCACCCAAACGGTTTCCACCGTGAAGTCCGCCCATACATTCACCTGCAGCATACAGGCCAGGTAATGTCGATGAAGCGTTCGCATCTACCTTGATGCCGCCCATCAAGTGATGAGCCGTGGGTGATACTTGCATAGGCTCTTCGCGGATATCTACTCCAGCGTCACCAAACTGCTCAATCATACTCTCAAGCCGGTATTCGATGATTCGCTTTGGTAGATGAGCGATACTGAGGTAAACCCCTCCATCAGGAGATCCACGTCCTTCTCTGACTTCAGTCATGATAGACCTCGCCACTTGGTCTCGACCAGCCAGCTCCATAACCTTCGGATAGTACTTGTCCATGAAGCGTTCCCCTTCACTATTCAGGAGTATACCACCTTCGCCCCGAACGGCCTCGGTAACGAGTCTCCCCTTTGCAGATTCAGGCTTAATCATGCCAGTCGGGTGAAATTGGCACATTTCCATATCAATCATTTCGCAGCCTGCTTCATAGGCCATAGCATAACCATCACCGACATCGAGGGCTGCATTGCTTGTGACCTTGAAAATACGACCTGCACCACCTGTGGCCATAACAATTGATTTTGCTCGGAAGACAACATAGTCCCCGTACTTGAGATCAATAGCAGTAACTCCTGCAGCTCTGCCGTCCTTCACCAGGATTTTAGTAGCAAACATTTCGTCGAAAACGCGAACAGAGCTCTTTCGAATCGCTTCGGTAAGTGTGACCATGATTTCTGAGCCTGTGCGGTCTGAAGCATAGGCAGTTCTCCGATAGGTCTGTTTTCCGAATGGGCGCTGTGCGATTTTGCCCTGTGGAGTTCTATCGAATACTGCACCCATTTCTTCGAGATCGTATATTCGGTCTGGCGCTTCATCAACAAGTATCTCGACTAATTCTTGGTTGTTGATGTAATTTCCGCCCACAACTGTGTCTTTGAAATGAACTTCAGGATCATCATCAGGATCTACATTTCCGATGGCTACATTCATACCACCTTCGGCCATGGATGTGTGGGCCTTGCCAAGCATCTCCTTGCTAAGCATAATCACGTCAGCATTGTGCTGTTCTGCTTCAATAGCGGCACGACAGCCAGCACCACCAGCACCTACAACCAAAACATCGCATAATATTGTCTTATAACTAGGTGAATCTTCCAAACAAAAGCCTCCGATGGCCAATCGTTTTCACTTTGACATCGGTCTATGGAGGCGCTATATAACTTGTAAGGTATGGGAGGACTATCCCCAGAAGACAGATTCAATGGGGACAGTCCCGCACGTTCCTCTTGCAAAGGTCTATGCAGGAACGTAGAGTGTCAGGCAAATAGGTCGAGGCGCCGCTTGAACGGTTTCTCTTTGCCGTAGCCAGTGGCTTTCATGGTATTCTGTCCGAGATAGTTGGGGAGGATGATGGGGGTCCTACGCTCAGTCTCTATACCAGCTTTCTCCAGTTCCTTAGAATACCTATCGAGATGGGCAAGAGAAAGATCAGATTTCTTTGGCATTTTTGCCTTCTTCGCATGCTTGGCCGCGCTTATGCCGGACTTGCGACCAAATACAACGATTTCCAGCCATGAGTTGCCCATCAGACGGTTGTCGCCATGAACACCACCCGTGGTTTCACCAGAGGCGAAGAGGTTCTCAATCGGGCTGCCGTCGGGTTTCACAACCTGAGTCTCGCGATTGATTGCGATTCCACCATTCTGATAGTGGAGTGTGGGATGCACCAAAACAGGGTATTCTGTCGGGTCAATACCAAAACGTGTGAAAAGGCGGTAGATAGCAGCAAGGCCGTCTTCGAGTGCTCCTTCACCGCGCTTCTCATCAATCATCGGGGTATCGAGCCAAATCCCATCTTGACCCGTGGGAGTAGTAATACCTCTTCCTTCCCCGATTTCTTTCAATTCTGCCGCAGATTCGACGTCTCGTGGCTCCAATGGATAGATGAAAGCCTCGCCATCATCATTAACCAGCTGGGCTCCCATACTTCTGCACTTTTCTGTGACTAGCAAACCAACGATTTGCTCAGGGTACGCCGCACCAGTGGGATGATATTGGGTTGATTGCATGTGGATGATATCTGCGCCCACTCTATAAGCTGAAACCAATCCGTCACAGGTCGCTGCATAGTGGTTAGTGGTAGGAAAGCCAGCAACATGTAGCCGACCAAAGCCACCTGTTGCAATGACGGTAGCCTTTGAACGTACTACATGATATTCTTCGGTTTCCATGTTCCATAGTAGTCCACCAGCGACAGCACCACTCCCATCCGTTAGAAGAGATACGGTGGGACAAAACTCAAGGGTGTTAACATCGCGGCTAAGCGCTTCATCCATAAGGACTCTGGTCAGTTCAAGGCCGGTATAGTCCTTGCAACTGTGTATTCGCTTCCGTGAAGCACCTCCTGCCATGAGAAGCTGCATATCTCCATCCTGTTCCTTATCGAATGTAGCTCCCAGTGATTCAAGCCATTTGATTGCGAGTGGGCCCTTCTCAACTAGGTCTCGAGCCAGCGGCCGGTCATTTGTCCAGTGGCCCCCAGACAAGACATCAAGCCAGTGAATCATTGGAGAATCATCCTCTCCATCGCACGCCTGTATGCCGCCTTGGCTCATTTTGCTGTTAGAGTCACCCAATCGAAGGGCAGTCGAAACAAGGATGTCTTCCATTGCTATCCCTTCGTTATTCGCCCAGAGGATAGCAGAAAGACCGGCTCCACCAGTGCCAATCACAAGAAGCTCCGTGCTGTACTCTACTTCGGACAAATCTACATCAGCAGGATCCACACGGGGATAGGCCTCCAAGACATTTGCAACCTCTGTTGGCACGACTTTCCCTTTTGCCGGGCCGATAGCTAGTTCCCGGAAGAAAGCAGGATCCGATTTCCTATAGTCGGGATGCCATTGTCTCAGAAGCTCGTCGGATTCCTCCTCCGGAATCCTGTCGAACTCCATGTCTTTGCGTTCATCTCTGGTAGCATTGACTCGCCTTACTGATTCCATCATATGTTCCGGATATGGGTCTGTCATTATTCTTCACCGCCATTCTGGTCGAGACTGAATTCATTGCCAGCGCGCACATCGAGGAAGAGCTCCCGAATCCGATCTTCAGGTAGTTCAATTAGTTCATCCATCTGATCATCATATTGGCCTTCCTCAATTTCACTAACACGTTGGGTAACATGTTCCGCCTTTGGCTGGATATATTTTCCATAAAGCCGGCGAACAAGTTGAAACACATGGTAGTGGGTGATTTCCGCAGGACATCTTGCAGAGCAAGCACCACAGGATATACAATCAAAACTCAGGTCGGCTGCCTTCTCAAGATCACCCCGCCGTATCGCTTGGATTGCCCTCATTGGCTCCAAATTCTGTGGACAAGCTTGTGTGCAGGTATTACAAGAAACGCATCGGGTTATCTCAGGAAATATGCGGATAACTTCCTCAGAAGTGGCCTCTAGTTCATCTAAGTCCCATTCGGGTTTCCGAGCGGGAACAAAAGGTAACTGAACAAGATACATACCATCTTCCACTTTTGTTTGACATGCTAGGTCGATATAGAGTTTGTAATCATCCTTTTTTCTGTAAATCGTGGTACAAGCACCACAATAACCACCCCGACAACCCACACCTCTAATGAGCCGATAGCCTGCATATTCTTGTGCCTGCATTATCGTAAGCTCACTTGGCACTTCGTATGGTTTTCCCATTATGTAGATTGTTGCCATTTCACTCTCGGGTCGGTCTTTCTTCTCAACTTCTTGATTTTGTGACATGTAATCAACTCCCTTGTAGATTCTTCAAAACCAATTCTTCCCTTTCGGGTGATAAGTATGAATCAACTTCCAAAGCCATTGCAAGAACCTGTGTGAAGAATAGAACGGGCACATCCTTGCCCAAGTTCTCCACTCCAAGTCCAAGATTGTATGTACACAGAGGGCATGGAGAAATAATCAGGTCTGCCCCCGCTGAAACAGCGGATTCAACTATCGCTTTGCTTCGAATCTCTACAATTTCTTTTCTGAAAGCAGCGTGATAGTTTCCGCAGCATTCCATCTTGTAGGGGTAGTCAACTGATGTAGCCCCTATTGCACGGATGAATTCTTCAATAATCGTAGGGCTTTCACGTTTGTCAACAGCAACATCCTCAGGCCTCAATAGAGCACAACCATAATAGGGTGCAATCTTCAAATCTGAAAGCGGATTAGTGATTTTGTCGAAGATTGTGTCAAAGCCTATCTTATCTCGGAGTAATTGGAGGAAATGAGAAACCTCAAGATTTCCTTTGTAATTTGGTGCGTCGTCTATGTAATCATTCACGTTCTCACGGGTATCTTGTTCTGTTTTCAATGCAATATTAGTTCGTTTCAGAACATTGTAACACATAGAGCACAGAGTAGTAATCTCATTACCTGCTGTTGAACTAAGCTCTTCTTGTGCATCTATCAAGGTACGAACTGCTCCAAGATGGCGCATAATGTTATCAGAAAGACTGAAGTTAACACCACAGCAGTTCCACTCAGGTATCTCTTCCAGTTCTATGTCCAGCTTCTTACAAACCTCTAGAGCACTCTTTTCGAACTCAGGATAGCTATTTCTAAGACTACAACCGGGATAGTAGATTACGCGTATCACGATTACCACGTCAGTTTCTGTGCTGCTGCGGTCAAAGCAATTTGCGGCAAATCCTTGAGATTCTCTATCTTTCTCAAATCTATTGTTTCATAACCCCGCTCTCGGATTCTAAGCTCTCTAAGTGACTCCATTACGGCTGCAACATCGACACCACGTGGACATCGCACCGAACAAGTAAAACAACTAGCACAAATCCATGGGGTCTCATTGTCAAGCACGCTTTCGTCACCCCGTTGGATATACATGAGTACTTGATGCGGCAATAGATCCATATGAGCAGTAAAAAGGCAACCTGCAGAACACTTGCCACACTGATAGCAAGCATCTACATTCACGCCAGATATCTCACTTATCCGTTCTTCCAATTCATTCAAGCTGATTCACCTGTTAATTCGCATTGTATCAAATTGAGCAAGTTGTTAATTCCTGTTTCAAGTTCATAGGTAATTTCGTTGGTCATCTCTGGGTTATTGATACACAGACCGTATACAATTACACGGCTAGGAAATCGTAGAGGATAGAGTTCTCTGTAAATCTTCAAAACATCAAGGATACTAGCTGTATGCGGAGTAAGCATGCTTAGGGGTTTCTGATCAGCGAGCCCGGTAAACCGGATAATCTCGCCAGATTCTCTATCTGTACCTACAAAAGCGTCTATCAAAACAGCTCGGTCATAGCCTAAGAACCGCTCTGCAACAGAGAAGGGTGAAGAGGATGACCATGCCACCTCAACGGTGCTAGGCAGGTTGCATTCATTAAGCTGTCGGGCGGCTTGAATGCCTGCAGCGTCATCTCCGAATATCGGGTTACCCCATCCATAGATTATGGTCTTCTGCTCTTGAATAGGTTTGGTTACGGTAACTGCTAATTCGTTCCCCTCCTTATTCGCCGTATCACATTTCCATCGGAATCGCGGAATACTAGTTCCAATGGGCATCTACCAGGCAAAGAGTGAGTTGAACATGAAAGACAGGGATCATAGGCCCGATATGCCATCTCAACGCGGTTCAGAATTCCTTCAGAAACATCGCCATTGTGCACCAAAGCCTCAGCTGCTTTTCTCACGTCCAAGGATATTGCTGCATTATTCATGGTAGTAGGTACTATCAAGTTGGCTGAAGTGATTCGTCCCTTTTTATCAGCCTTGTAGTGATGAATCAATGTGCCCCGTGGAGCTTCAACACACCCAACACCCTCGCCTGTGAAACTACCATCCTTACTTCGGGGAGTTCCATGAATGATGTCGGGATCATCAAGTATCTCAAGCATCCGCTCAATGTTGTATACTGATTCAATTAATCGAGCCCAATTATAACCTAGAGTAGCATGAGCGGGTTTGCCTAGCGTATCAATGAATTCCTCGTATGCCTCCTGAGCAAGAGGGGTTGGCATTCCATCTGTCACGTTTAACCGAGGTAAGGCATTCACTCGGTAGATGCCACTCTCTTCTCCATCAGCAAAACCCTTCCAACCGATGTTTTTCAGGTAGGGGAATTTCGAATAGCTCCATGGTTGGCTGACTTCCTCTATGTGGTCAAGGTAATCATTCGGTGAGAATGTGAAACTATCATCTCCGCTAGGATTGATGACTTTCAGATTTCCGTCATAGAAATTCATCTGGTCGTTTTCATCAACGAGCCCCATATAGTAGGTTTCAAGCCGATACATGTTACCGAAGAACAAATCATGATACTTCTCGTTCTCGATAATATTTGATTTGAAGAAATCGTGGAAATCTAGCGTAAATTCCAAGATTTCCTTTGACATCTCTTCAATAGTGTTTCTCTCTTCCTCGGTTATGAGTCGAGATACTCCTCCAGGTAGGGCGATGACCGGATGAACAGCCTTCCCTGCTATGATTTCTTGGATTTTTTCTGCATCAGCATGGTACTTGAGAGCATCTTTTGCTATGTCCGGGTGTTCCTGAAGCAATCCAATGATATTCCGAGTTGAGGGTTCACTATTTTCGGAGAGAAAGAAGTCAGGGGAAGCTAAAACGAAGAAGTGTAGAAGATGTGAATGCAAATTGTGAGCATTATAGGATAACTCCCGTAGCTTCTTGCTAGCAGGTGTTGGCTCTAATCCGAAAAGCTGATCCATAGCTTTGGCAGCAGACATATGATGAGCCCAAGAACAAACACCACAAACCCGTGATGCAATCCGTGGTACTTCTTCTGCTTGCCGTCCCTTTAGAAAGCCTTCAAAGCCACGGTAATCAAGCACTTGGAAGTAGGCATTCTTCACATTGCCTTCATCATCAAGAATGATATTGATTTTCCCCTCACCCTCAAGACGGGTACAAGGTTGAATCCTGATGATTTCATCGTCAGATCCTATGTCTAGTTCGGTCATCGTATATCATTTCTCCTGATGTTTTCTGTTGATTATTGCCACTGGAAGTGCAAACCTGTAGAAGAGTCCAACCGGATCGATAAACCCTTCCGACAGAAGACGCATGAGCTCCTCTTCACTGATTTGTTTCTCTTTGCCCAACATAATCGATGAAGCTATACTCGAAAGGAATTTTGTTCCTTGGTCGCGTATCTTTGGCGTTGGACCAAAGCATCCACGGCAGGGCATATTCCTATACGTGCACCGGGGTTCGTCTCCACATCCAGCCCGCGTTACTGGACCAAGACAGAGAACACCCTGACTCAAAAAGCACTCCTCTTCGTTTAAGTCGCTCTCATGAACTCTCATTACTTTGTCAATCGAGATTTTGTCAGGCTTTTCTCGTTCGCAGTACTCACATACTGTCCCTTCTTTCGCAAGGAAAAGAGCATCCGGAATGTTGCCATTCTCACGGTAGTCTCTTACGAAATCAATCAAATCAATTACAGATTGTACAGGGGGAGGACAGCCAGGAACAAATACATCGAATTCTACCAAATCTGCGGGAGAAGATGTATAATCCCGTAGCTCGGGCATTTTCAGTTCTTCGATTGTGATTTCTTCAAGGCTAGGAACACCTTCAGCTCTCGTATTAGGAGCGTTGGAATATGCAGTTGTAAGAAGTGATTCCTTCGTTTCTACATTTCCTAAACCAGGAATCCCTCCGTAACATGAACAGGTACCGAAGGCAACAAGGACATCAGATTTTTCCTCCAGAAGACGCAGAACAGTCTCATGTTCATCCGTTCTGACTGCTCCGAAGTACACACCAACGTCAATGTTTTTGACAGCCTCTAATTGTTCAATCTTGCCATCTACAACAGCTGGCCAGTACACAATCTCTGCAATCTCAGCCAAATCCGCGAGTTTCGTACCTACATCTGTGAAAGCAACATCACAGCCGCCACAGATTGATCCATATCCTACAGCCAGTTTTGCTTTCTTCATTGCACTACCTCACTCTGTTCCATGACAAAGGGTCCAAGATCACGCAATTCATCAGTAAATGCACTAATTGTCTCAGCGAATTTTCGGCCCTCGCTAGCGCTAATCCAGTCTAAACGGACACGCTTCGGATTCACTCCCATCTGCTTTAGGAAAGTTTTGAGAACAGTAATCCGTTTGAAGGCCTGATAATTTCCGCGAATATAGTGACAGTCATTGGGAGTGTGACATCCTGCGATGAGAACACCATCGGATTCTCGTAGTGCCTCAAGGATATGAGACAAGTCGATCCTTCCAGTACACGGAAAGCGCACTGGAGTCACGGTTGGGGGATACTTAATTCGACTTGTTCCCGCCATATCGGCACCAGCATATCCGCACCATTTGCACAAGAAAGCAGTTATCTTTGGTTCGAAAGTCATCATCATAACCCTCCAGTGATAGCATGAATCATGTCCATAGCCTGTCTATCGGTCATGTTGATTAGCTCGATAGCTCCAGCTGGGCATGTTGATGCACATGAGCCACAGCCTTCACATAGCACATCTTCTACTTTCGCTTTACCATTATCCATTGAAATCGCGCCATACGGACATACATTCACACATAATCGACAGCCGGAACAGAGGTCCCGCTCGATACGTGAGACCATCGGAGGATGTGATATCTGATCGTGTGATAGAAGATCCAGTGCTTTACTAGCTGCTCCACTAGCCTGAGCTACTGTGGTCTGGATGTCTTTGGGACCATGTGCCAACCCAGCAACAAAGATGCCAGAAGTGGGAGACTCGACAGGCCTCAATTTCGGATGTTCTTCTTTTATCCAGCCATATTCATCATACTGAGCCCCCAACTTGGTTGCCAGGTCTCTTACACCCTTTGGAGCAACCATGCTCAAAGCTAGTACAACCATATCGAAGTCTTCTTCCAACCGCTCCCCTTTCAGTGTGTCAACTCCAAATACAGTAACCTTTCCATCCTGCTCAAAAATCTTGGAAACCTTGCCGCGAATATAGTTGACTCCCGCATCCTCGCGAACCCGATTGATGAACTGCTCGTAGTTCTTTCCGGAAGCTCTCAAATCGATGTAGAAATTGCATACCTCAGCATTTGGATAATGTTCATGGAAAAGCAGAGCATGTTTACTTGAATACATACAACAGATTGCCGAGCAGTAATCATTATGATTCTCATCCCGTGAGCCAGCACAATGAATGAAAGCTATTTTTTCGGGTATTTTTCCATCACTTGGACGTCGAGGAATACCACTTGTCGGACCGTTTGGCGACAGCAATCGCTCGAATTGCAATGATGTAATGACGTCAGGATATGTACCTGCGCCGTATTCTCCGATATTCTTGGGAGAATACATCTCATAACCCGTTGCTACAATCATTACTCCTACGTCTTCTTCAACAATCTCGGGCTTCTGATCATAATCAATTGCATCTGCTTCACAGACTTCTTGACACTTGGAGCAAACTATGTGTTTCATTCCCTTAGGATTCAAACACGCGTCAATATCGATTGTGTAAGTAGAAGGAATTGCTTGGGGGAATGGTATGTAAATTGGTCTTCGAAATGTAAGGCCTTCGTCAAAATCAGATAATGTAAACTCCGGACATACATCTTCGCACTCAGCACAGAGATTACACGCATCTGGGTCGATATAGGTGGGGTTTTTTCGAATCTTTACATGGAAATTGCCAACATAGCCTTCAACATCCACTACTTCTGAAGATGTAAGCAACTTGATATTCGGATGGTTGGCAACTTCCGACATGCGTGGTGTTAGTATGCATGATGCACAGTCGAGTGTCGGAAATGTTTCTGCTAGTTTGGCCATATGTCCCCCAATTGTAGATTCTTTCTCAACCAGAAGTACCTCGTGACCGGCATCAGCAATATCAAGCGCTGCCTGAATACCGGCTATTCCCCCACCGATAACTAGGGCTCTTCGATGAAGGTCAACCTGAATAGAATCTAGTTCCTCATTGGAGGCAACTTTTTCAATCATAGTTCTGGCAATTCGCACCGCTTTATCTGTCGCCTTCATTCGGTCTTCGTGTACCCATGAGTCTTGTTCGCGTATGTTTGCGATTTCACATTTGTAGCGGTTCATACCGGCTCGTTCAACCACATCACGAAAAGTGCGCTCATGAAGGGATGGAGAACAAGCTGCGACCACTACAGAAGTGAGATCGTGTTCATTTATGGCGTTCTGAATAAGTTCTTGGCCAGGTTGGCTGCACATATAGTCATAGTCTTCACTATGCACAACAGAGGGGTGTTTACCAATTCGTGCAGCTACCTCTTCAACATCTACCGTCTCAGCAATGTTTCTGCCGCAGTGACACACAAATACGCCAATTCTCTCATCGGGTTTTTTCTCGTTATCTGTCAAACTCACTTATCTCTCCTAGAATCAGTAGGGTAAACTCTTGAAAACGGTCGTTTAGTCGGAAAGGTTCTTTTGAACTGAGCAACAACGGGAAATGCCTTCGTATTTTACGAGAGCCCCACACCCACTAAATAACTCTGCCGAATCGGCAGAAAAAAAACGATAGTAAACCGATTCTAAGGGCAGAATTTTGCTTTTTTGGTTTTGTTCTGCTTTGCGCATTGGGCGAGGAGACGAACACATACGTCCAGCGAAGGTTAAATTAGGTCAAATTGCAGAGGATTTGATATCGGGGGTTCAATATCATCGAAAGGGAAGACTTGGCTCTATTGTTTGCATTGCTTGTACTTGCATTAGTGGCCTTGTATGGCGTATCAGTTCCGATTTTGCGAGCACTTGCAGATTGAGAAAGCAAAAAAAAGCAAGATTAGTAGCAGGGAAGCGATGTCCCTGCTACGTGGCTACTCTACATTCTCAATAAGGATTCTACTCTTCTACACCAATTATCGAGTACACTTCTGCCTTTTTTGTACTGACTTGGTCATCTGCATCATCATGCAGGCTGTTACCATGGGAGTCCATAGTTACCATGAGTGGTCCGAATTCCTCGGCTGTGATTACCCATAAAGCTTCAGGCATCCCAAGATCTGACCATTCATAAGCTCGAACCTCCTTTAGCCCTCGAGCAGCAAGAGCTCCACAACCTCCAGTAAAACTGCAGTAAACCGCTCCAACCTCCTTTAGAGCCGCCAGTGTTCTATCAGCCATACCACCTTTCCCGATGATAACACGAGCTTTATAGTTCCGTAAGAACTCATCCTCGAAGATTTCCATTCGAATACTCGTCGTTGGGCCAGCGGAAACAATATTCCATTCTCCGTCCTTCTTCTGCGCAACTGGACCTACGTGATAGACAACACTGCCTTCAAATTCGACAGGGGGTTTCTCTCCCTTTTCATACATCTCAAGCGCGCGCTCGTGGGCCTCATCTCTAGCAGTATAGACGTGTTCACCGCTCACATAGATGACATCGCCAACCTTTAGCTTGCGAGCTTCTTCTTCTGAAATCGGTGTAGTTAGATGATACTCTGCCATTTTACTTACCCTCCAATGGATGCGTGATATATTCTACTTTGAGATCCTTCGAAATAGTAGCTGTGCTCCGTCTCGCAGCCCAGCATTGTACGGCAACTCCAACTGGAAGGCTAGCCGGATGGCGCATAGCATAGTCCACCTTTACATCGAGAACAGTGGTCTTACCACCAAGCCCCATTGGGCCGATGCCTGTTGCGTTCAAAGCCTCAATAAGTTCCTCCTCGATTTCTGCTACTTCAGGTTCGGGGTGCCTTTGATTAAGTGGACGTAACAACTGCTTCTTTGCTATCTTCAAACTAATATCGGCCCCACCGCCAATTCCAACACCGATGATATTCGGGGAGCATGCCTTGCCCATGTAATCCATGGCATTATCAACAACTAGCTTCTTTACACCTGCTAGACCGACACCGGGTTTCAGCATTCCAACAATGCTTACATTCTCACTACCTCCACCTTTAGGAAATGCAGTAATCTCCAGGGAATCACCAGGTACTAATTCCCAGTTGAGCCATGGGATTTTCTCACCAGTGTTGTCTCCCGAATTACCTCCAACGATAGGATTCACGGCATTGGGTCTGAGTGGAACGTTCTCAGTTGCCTTCCTCGTCGCTTTCGCTAATGCATCCTCTACTTCACTCAAGTAAGGGAAATCGTATCCTGCCTTCAAATAAAAAATCATTATGCCAGTATCTTGGCACATGGGTACACCAGTTGATGCGATTTCCAGATTCTTGAGGATAGCAGACAATTGCGTCTTCGCGTTTTCGTTTGTCTCACGCTCATATGCTTCGCGAAGCGCCGTTTCAACTTCATCGGGCAACTCCGTTGCAGCTTTCGTGAGCAAACGAACTGTAGCGTCTGTGATTACCTGCTGCGGGTCCTTCATTCTATCAGCTTCTTTTTGTGTTTGAAAGAGGGTAATTTCCCTCTATCTAAGTGAAAGCCGGGAGGGGCTAATCTTTGTTGTGATTTGTAAATGAACATGGCAATACAAACGGATAATTCCATAGTCTTTCTTTCCAAGTCCACAATCATAATGTACCAAGACAAGATTAGTTCTTATTCTACTCCGCGGAACCTTTAATCAAGATAGGCAAGTAGGTGTTACAGTCAAATGGTATCAGTGCAGAATGAATCGAGTTGGTGAGGAGTTTGGAACATACGCTTTCGGGAATGCTGGCATTTATCGCGTCAGTAGTGTTTCTTTCACTCGTAAGTTACCAAGATCTCAAGAATCGTCATGTCGAGAACAAGATAATGATTGCAAGTGCTATTATTGGCACTTTGCTTACGTTAGTATCAGGGCATTTTTTTCAGTTCGTGTGGCAACATATACTTGCAATATCAGTCACGTTTCTTCTCGCCACGGTCCTTTTCCGAGCTGGTTCCATTGGTGGAGCAGATTTCAAATCGCTTCTCATTATAGCGGTCATGAGTCCCGGAGCTGAATTCCATAGTATTGGCAATCCACTATTCGAGAGTGTGATAGTGCCCATGCTACAGGTACTTCTCATGTTAATTATGGGGAAGATTTGGTGCATTTTCAAATGGGGAAAGAAACTAGATGATGAAGCAGTACCACCCCTATTACCTTTCCTCTTAGCAGGTTATCTTCTGCTCCAGACTCTTCCGCCTCTAGTGATGATTGCACTATGAGGTTACGCCTCAACCCTGATGCCATTCTCAGAGATTACGAATCTGTGCTTCTTCATGCTATGTGCAGTTCTTCGCATCTTCCAGATCAATAGATTTCGATTGAGCTTGTCATTGATTATGTCAAGATCCAAGAGAATCAAACCCTGGGTAACGAATTCCTCAACTCCAGTTCGGCTGAGTGCATTTGGGGTCGTAGTGTCGCAAACCAAAATTGAGGTTACACCAAGCTGTCGAAGAAGCGCACTCAGTTTGTATATCTCTTTTCGAACATTAGAAGTCTCATCGAAGTTCATATTCAGAGCGGATAAGCTATCTATAACAACCCGATTTGCTCGTACTTCTTCAACAGCATCGTAGATTTCTTGTGCGAGTGTGCTCAAATCAAAGCCGCGCCTTAAGGCATGAGTCTCTGAAGTTGGCAATCCTGCCTTGCTGGAAGCGGCATCAATCATTACGAGTGTTTCTTCTTGTTCTAGTGTTCCGATATCCCAATTGAATTGGAGTGCTTCTGCTCTTAGTTCGTCAGGTCTAGATTCAAGCGTAACGAAAACACCTGATTCATCATAGTTTCGAGCTCCCATACAAAGAAACTGAAGCCCAAAAACTGTTTTCCCAGATCCCGCCGGTCCAGAGAGTAATATGGAGCTGCCTTCTACGAGACCTCCTTCTACTAGCTCATCGAGGCCTGGAATGCCAGTCTTGACCCGCTTCATTCCGAATCAAACTCCCTAATTTGACTTAGTTCCCAACCCTTAACAACTTCAGCCAAAGATACTGAATCAACCGAAACTACATCAGGAGCCTTTTTGAGTTGGTTAACCTTGTCAGCTATTGCATTCTCGCTGGAGCCCATCAAAACTGCATGAATAACCATTGGTTCTTTCGCCACAGCTACCAGTAGATAATCGTCATCCTCAGCCAATTCCTCGGCAAAAGTCAATGTTCGATCTTGGCTGATATCTGGTATTATATGCCCACCAATTTCGATTCGCAGCAGAGAAGCATCATGATATCCACAAGCTTCAGGTTCAACAAGAGCAGCGAAGCGCGTAACTACACCTTTTTCCTGTAGCTTCTTTGTTCTGAAATGTACCGTTGTATCAGGACGGCCTACTTCCTCTGCAATTTGAGTAAATGGCTTTCTTGCATCTTCCTGAAGAAGATGAAGCAATTTTTGGTCTAGTTCATCTAGATTTTCCATGCGTCCAAGACCCCAATGCAGGCAGCATGCTGCTGAGCAGATAATCCCCTTAGTCAGTAGCCTATTAAGGGTTGCCCGATTCGCAACAAAACACAAGGGGATTGAGAGATTCGCGTTTCATCGCAGGTATAATGTGAAGGCCTCAGTTTTTGCAAGATTGAAGATACAAGGGGTAACAATTCGCAATTTGTGAAACAAATACAAATCACGAACTGAAAGTGGAATCTAGCTCTCAATCAATGATGGGGGTAAAGTGAATGCGTAGATGAGCGTCCACAATAGAACCCAAAGGAGCAAATATGAAGGTAAGGAATCGGTAACCAGCTTTTGGTAGCCTCCAAGTGCTTCTGGATCCATGTTCATAATGTAGACCAATACGTACAGACTTATGACGTAGATGAGCAAGCCAAAGACGATACCCCTTGTCCCTGCAAAAGCAGGCCCAGCAACACCACAGATAATTGCGCTAATGCAAGCGAAGAAAATTTTGACGTAATAATTGAGATCGCTTGGATCATCTTTCCATCTGTCGAAAATGGTGTGAAAGACTGAGCTAAGGGGGTCCATTTGGAATCACCTATCTGATGTGAATCGTAAATCGACTGTGTTATAAAAGCCTCGGTCTGATTGCTACACATAATGAAGGAGTCGATGAGCAATACAGACATTCGGGCAATCATGCCGGAGATAAAGGAAGTAGGACAAGGTGCCTTTGTAAACAACGTCTATCAGTACAATGGTATCTTTGTTCTAAAGGTCCATAAAACAACAGTAGGAACTAGACAAATTCTCATCGAGCCAGGTCGCCGGATACATGTGACACGTTATCGGAGAGACGCTCCGCGTTTTCCTCCCGAATTCTGTATGGTGCTTCGGAAATACCTCAGGAATCGCGTGATTACGAATATTGAACAATATGATTTGGACAGGATAGTGGTTTTTGAAGTTGGAAACGACGAGAACAAATACAAGCTTATCGTGGAACTGTTTGGGAAGGGTAATGTCGTACTTGTTGACCCTGATGACGAAATATTCGTTGGGCTTTACTACAAGAAGATGCGTGATCGCAATGTAGTTCCAAATGCTACGTATCAGTTCCCCCCGCAAAGAGGGCGAGATATACTTGCGGTGGAGCTTCAAGACTTAGAAGATGTAATTGAAGATTCCAATGCGAGCCTAATACGAACATTAACACGGGGATTCAATGTAGATTCCTTAAGCTGCGAAGAAGTCTGTGCTTTGGCAGGGATTTCTCCAACTGAATCATCCCAGAATGTCACAGAGAATCAAATTCGCGATTTGATGTACGGTTTCAAGGAATACCTTGGAAAAATAGAGAAGGGGGCTGATGAACCAAGGATAGTCCTAGACGATGAAGGGCAATATCTTTCATTCGTTCCCTTCAAATTCGAGACTTACGCGGGGATGTCAGAGGAGGTATTTGACACCTACAGTCAGGCCATTGACGAGTTCTTTGGCTTCCCGGAGCTTGAGAAAGAAATAGATAAGAAACAAGCAGCATTAAGAGAGGAAAAAGAAAGGCTTGAGACTATTATCGAGAAACAAAAAGAGAATCTAGATGAACTGGAAGAGGAGGCCAGCCTATTACGAGAGACTGGCGAGGCGATGTACGCAAATTTCCAAGAAATAAATGAGATACTGCACACTGTCGAACAAGCGAGATCTGATGGCGTTCCGTGGGCGAGAATTCAGGAAAAAATAGAGGTGGGAAAGAAAAAGGAAATTCCATCTGCTGAGATGATTACTGAAATCCATCCTGAAAGAGGGGAAGTTATTCTAGAAGTAGATGGTAAAACGACTAGCTTGGATATACGAAAAAGTGTTCAGCAAAATGCGTCGAAGCTGTATAACCGGGCAAAGAAAATCGAGGGGAAAATGAAAGGCGCAAGGCAACAAATAGAGAAAACCAGAAAAGAACTCGAGAATCTCGATGAAAGCGAAATTGAACCTATAGAAGAACAGAAACCCGTAAAGGTCAGGAGAAAGCACTGGTATGAAAAATACCGGTGGTTCAAGTCTTCCGAGGGGCATTTGGTTTTAGGTGGGAGAGATGCTAAAACAAACGAAGAGCTTGCTAAGAAGCACTTGGGTCCGAATGACGTTTTCATACACGCTGCTGTGCACGGTGCTCCTTACGTTATCATAAAAGTCCCAGATGAGCAACCCGGAGACATAACCCTTAGAGAAGCCGGAAAATTCTCAATTACATTCTCAAAAGCTTGGCAAGAGAATCTTGTAAGCGCGGATGCTTATTGGGTAGAACCAAATCAGGTAAGCTTCAGTCCTCCTTCTGGGGAGTACCTTCCTTCAGGTGCCGTTATGATATATGGCTCAAAGAACTACATCGAGAACATATCTATTGAGCTGGCAGTGGGATTGTTGTTTGAAGGAGAACACGCGGTACCCATGTCAGGACCATATTCAGCAGTAGAAAGCCACACAGAGTTCAATATCAAAGTAGGTCCAGGAAGGCAGAAGAAGAGCAATCTTGTCAAGTCAATAATGCATCGATTTGAAGAAATGCTGCCCGAAGACAAGGCAAGAATCCTGAGCCGGACGCCAGAAGAGGAGATTATGAGGGTCCTCCCCCCAGGTGAAGGTCATATTTTGGAGTGAATCAGCAAGAGGATTATAGCCTGTTCACTAGAACAAACACATTTAAAGCGAAACCAAAAGCTTGAGCTCAAACGGTACCCAGTACCGAATTAATTGAGGAATTGAGATGGATGACCCGTCGCAATCAATGGCTATTCGGGATATCATGACTATGGATGTTGTAAGTACTGCTCCAGACGCCACTGTCCTGGAAGTGGCCAAGTCTATGAGTCGAATGGATATAGGTTCAATCGTAATTGTGGATAAAGAAAGGGCAATCGGATTGATTACCGAAGCAGACATTGTAAGACGAGTTGTAGCAAAAGAGCGTGATGTCCGTGCTACACGAGCCAGAGAAATAATGTCATCACCGATAATACATGTGGAACCTCAAACCGCGCTTACGAAGGCGATGAGGATTATGGCACAGAGCAAAATCCGTCGATTAGCAGTTCTGAAAAATCATTCACTGGTGGGGATTGTCACATCAAGAGACATTCTCCGATGGTCGCCCGAATTGATTGATATTCTCATTGAATCATTGAAGATTAAAGAGGGGGAGCATGTATCAGGCCAAGAAGAGAAAGAAGATCGTCTTATCGCATATGGTGGAACCTGTGATATATGTGGCGGGTATTCAACCGAGTTGGCCCTCGTAGATGGCCAGTATGTTTGCGAGGACTGTAGGAGGTAATTAGCAGAACCAGAAGACCGGTTCTACCCGGTCATGAACTAAACACTCAAGGAGGTCTATGCTATGGAAGTAGAGAAAATAATGTCTGAGCCGGAAACAATCGACAAGGACCAGCGTTTATCACATGCACTGGATTTGCTGGAGAAGAAAGGTGTGGATAGACTGATTGTAACACAAGATAAGGAGCTAACTGGTATACTCACATATGCCGATATTGCAGATAGGTTAGATGTTAGCAAGGTAGTAGCTGTATCTATCAGTAGACTTCATGTATCAAGTGCAATGAGTAGCTCGGTAATTACTGTCTCGCCAAAGGACGATATAACAGATGTCGCTAAGCTCATGCTCGAGAGAGGAATGAGCGGATGCCCTGTAGTGGATGAGGAGAATAACATAGTTGGTGTGATTACCAAGATTGAGTTATCCCGACTTGTGCAGAAATTCGACAATGTAGCTGTGGAAGATTTGATGACCGCAGAAGATCTATTGGTGGCGAGTCCAGTTGACCGTCTCGTAAAAGCAAGATTGGATATGCTAACAGCAGGCTTCTCGGGTCTGCCCGTGACCGATGGTGGGGCAGTTGTAGGGTTGCTTACTGAGAAGCTGGTTGCCGAGGCAATGGCGAGATTCACATCAGAGGTCCCCGATAAGTATAGATCAAATCAGGTAAGACAAATACGGGTAGTTGATGCCATGCAGCAACAACCTCCAGTCGTGAATACGGAAACGTCTATTGCTGAAGCATCTACCAGAATGCTTGATGCTAAGCTAAACACTCTACCAGTCGTAGATGAGAACGATAGACTTGTGGGCATAATTAGCGCAACTGACTTTACTCGCTTCGTTGCCAATAATTTTCAAGTTCCCGAAACTAGCAACTGAGCGAAGACATCAAATAGCACGGGTGTATCCAAGGGCCTAAGAGGCCTAAGCATATGACCGCAGAGTTGATTCTTCGTGGCGGCAGCATTGTTCAAAATGGGGAATTATGCAAAAGGTCGGTGGTTGTTGATAAAGGGAAGATAGAGGGAATCTACGAAGTTGGACAAGAACCTGCTGCAGAAACTGACATTGATTGTACGGGATTGTACATTCTGCCAGGAATGATTGATATCCACACCCATCTCAGAGATTTGAAGCAGTCAAACAAGGAGGACTATCGCTCGGGAACCATGGCCGCTGCCGCTGGGGGTGTAACTACAGTTGTTGATATGCCTAACTCTCAACCTCCTGTTTTGTCCCACAATGTTTTACAGCAAAAGATAGAGCGAGCTCGGGAAAACAGTTTCGTCAATATTGGCTTTTACGGAGGCATTCCTAAGAGTGCTAAGGCACCAAATGAGAAATTCTTCAATGATATACTCGGATTGAAGGTTTATCCACATGCCCCCCTTGACAAGGACATACAATATACCAAAGAAAGAATCAGAGAATGCCTCAATCTTGCGAGAAGATGGGACCTTCCACTCCTTCTCCACCCGGATTTCTCGGATCCAGACGCACGACCCGAAACGGTTCAGGATTTCTTTGAGATACATAGTTGCGAAGCTGAGAGGAGGGCAGTTGTAACTTTCATTGACGCTCTAAAGGAAATTGAGAGCAGAGTACATGTATGTCATGTCAGCTGTGCATTTACTGCCAAGCTGATTAAGAAGCACAGAGCAGAAAACACACTAACTGCCGAGGTGACGCCCCATCACTTGCTTTTGACCGGGGACAAATTCACAAATAAGAATGGAGAAGCAAAGGTACTACCTCCACTTAGGTCACCACATGACAGAAGATTCTTGCAGGAATCTGTATCACACTGTGTAATCGATTGTGTTGCTTCGGATCATGCGCCACACACTAAGAAGGAGAAACATGCTCCGTTCCTGCATGCATCATCCGGTTTTCCAGGTTTGGAAACAACTGTGCCACTCATGTTAACACGGGTTCTCAAAGGAGAGATGCACTGGGTAGAATATCTTAGATGCTGCTGTTCAGCCCCTGCGAGAATACTGAATATCCCAGGAAAGGGTATCCTCTGCAAGGGTTATGACGCCGATTTAATAGTAGTAAAAGAAGACAAATATGAAATCAGGGGCGATAAGTTTCATTCCAAAACAACTGTCACACCCTTTGAAGGTCAAGAAGTGCTCGCACGTCCCGTAATGACCTTTGTTGGAGGTAGGTTAGTATATCGAGATGGTAGTTTCAAAGTAAGGCCAGGAACAGCAGGCATTGTACCAGTACGTAACGTAATAGAGCATTAAACAAATAACCCGGGTCGTATACCGTTTCAAGTGAGTGTGTGAAAGTGGACCAAGTTTACTCCAAAGATGATGGTGAGTTCCTAGTCAAATTAGCTAGAAGAACTGTAGAGCAATTTGCTCGGGAAAGCACAAAACCAAACGTTCCAGATGACACACCAAGCCATCTGAAGAGAGAATCCGGTGTATTTGTCACACTGAATTCCACTTCCTCGAGCAAGAATAATCTTCGGGGATGTATTGGTAGACCATATCCCACGGATCCGTTGGTTCAAGCAACAATAGACTCTGCATTCGATGCCGCAGCCAACGATCCTAGATTCTCACCGGTCAAGGAAAAGGAACTCGATTCTATCATAATAGAGGTTAGTTTGTTGACTCCACCCGAAGAAATTGAATGCTCAAACCCGGACGAGTTGATGAAGGAAATAGAGGTGGGATGTGATGGTTTGATTGCAGCAAAAGGTGGAAGAAGGGGGCTACTATTACCGCAGGTTGCAGTAGAATGGAACTGGGATGCCGAGGAGTTTCTCAGACATACTTGCAGAAAGGCAATGCTACCTATGGAAGCTTGGAGAGAACCAGACACCAAGTTCATGAAGTTCCAAGCAGAGATTTTCGGTGAAGTTTCCCCACGTGGGAATGTAGTTCGTAAAGACAATTCAGCAAAGGAATGAGGTCATGAGGAAAATGTACGAATCGCCGCCCTCTGTGATTGAAAGTCTTGAATCCTTCCTTCAAGAAGATATCAGATCAGGAGACATTACCACCCAAGCTTTAGTCCCATCGTTAAGAAAGGGGGTCGGTGAAATTGGAGCAAAGGAGAAAACCGTTGTTGCGGGTTTGAAGGAGATTAGGGACCTTACCCGTCTTACTGATTTGAAATACGAAACAAAGGTCCAAGAAGGCGTCTGGGTTGATTCTGGAGAAACAGTAATCACATTGTCTGGAAAAGCAGTAGCTCTTCTCACTGTCGAAAGACTGGCTCTGAATATCATCATGAGAATGAGTGGAATAGCAACAAAGACTCGTAAGATTGTTGATAGAATACGGGAGGTAAATCAAGATGTCCTACTTGCCGCGACCCGCAAGACAACACCAGGTTTCCGATATTTCGAGAAGCGGGCAGTGGAAATTGGCGGGGGTGACTCCCATCGGTATGCTCTCGATGACATGGTTTTGATCAAGAACAACCATCTGGTTTCTGTTGAGAGTATTGAGCAAGCCGTCCTTGAATCAAAGAAAGCAGTCTCATTCTCAAAGAAAGTATCCTGTGAGGTGCGAAGTTTGGAGGGCGCTCTGAAGGCGGCAAGATCTGGAGCCGACATCATCTTACTGGATAATCAAACACCCTCTTCCGTTACGGAAATATGTCAAGCCCTTGACAAGGCAAACTTGAGAGATGAAGTACTTCTGGAAGTATCTGGTGGAATCACAGAGCATAATGCGACTGAGTACGCTGAATGCGATGTGGACATACTATCCTCTGGCGCATTAACGCATTCGTACAAAAGTGCTGACTTCAGCATGAGTTTGGAGATTACGTAGAAATAGTTGGTGCCCCGGCCGGGATTCGAACCCGGGTCATAGGGTCGAAAACCCTAGATGCTGGGCCGAGCTACACTACCGGGGCCTGTCGAGGTTTGACAAACTAGCACGGTTATTAAGATTGTGTCGTATGCGATGGTGATAAATAGATTCCGCGCTACTAATTTGCCGTCACAGTCTTGTTCTATCGGAGGCTGGTTTAAAGTGATGGTCTTCGGAAATGAAACTTGCTTTCAAGCGAAAAGATGACCCTCAGGGGCGCTCTCTTCTTTGGAAGATTCCTGATGGTTCTCGGAGGTGTTTTCGTTCAAAGATAGTTCACCAAAACAAATGCCATCCTCCGAGGAGGCCTGTAGAACGAAATTCTGTAAATCGGAAGGTGTGGGAAGACCGGCAAGTGTGCGACCGCCAGCAACTAGGGTCGGAACTACTAGGATTCCAAATGCTCGAGCCAAGCGGCGGTACCTATCAATGTTGATTTCATACACCGAGATATCAGGCATGCACGTGTCCTCTCGTTGCAGCATCTTGCGTACAACTTCACACCAAACACAGTGATCGGACGTGAACATGAGTATCATTCGCTAGGCTCTCGCTGAGTTTTCCCGTAGTTCCAATCTTGAGATTTAAACTCAAACCAATCAGCCCCCTTCATCTTTGCATCCAGTTGTGTGAATCAGCTACTTGGGGGCTCAGGGTCGCGAACCAGTATCAGTCTTCGGAGCCTGTATACGGTGATTCCCTCTTTCGCAACCTTTATCTCATTCCTTCAACCAAATCGTGTTTGAGTACGTAACCACGGGCCCATAGCTCAGGTTGGTAGAGCGTCAGGCTCATAACCTGCCGGTCGAGCGTTCAAGACAGTAGGGATTTCCCGCTGTGAGCAAATCGCTCTGGGCCCACCATTTCAACCTAAAATCCGCGCTCTTTTTACCCGGAATATCTTTCAATCATTCTGCCTGTCATCTTTTCTGGGATGATCTTTGTTATCCTCCCTCATAATCAGGAGTTCCTTTTCGTAGGCTTTCCGATCAGCTTCTGCCATAGCTTTCTTGTATTCTTCAGTCCGTTCGTACCATGGAGTGAGATAGTACCACTTTCTCGGCTTTGCACCCTTCCTATTGTAGGAGACAGATGTTTCCCCTTTAATCCAGGGAACACGATCCACATCGAAGCCTCGTTCGCGAAGTTTCTGGATTGCGGCATCTTCCCCGATATTTCCAAGTAATTTTTCGGATTCACAGGATTGAAGCAGCCTCAAAAGGGTCTGTTCTACTTCAGGTAGGTTTCGCCATTTTTCTGACATCGATTGCAATGGGCATGACATTACGGTAAGCCTTTGATGAGGAATTTCGTCTCATCTCAGGATCATTGTACGCATTGTGGGAAGCAGAAAGGTCTGAAGTTTCAGAAATTCCGAGCACGAAAGACCCCATCCAGTCATCCATCGACGGTGCAGACTCTTCTTCCAGCATCTGCCACCACGCCTCATCCGTCAGCCTTTCACTCATGGGCCATGCGAACTCATAGTGAGAATACATTGCCCCTCTCGCAAGGAAGACCTTATCCTCCTCATTGGGAACCGCAACTAAAATCACCATTGGGTTCCCTGTAGCCTCTTCCAGCACTTTTCCGGACATGGGATCGGTGTGGACATCAGCAACCAATGCCGCCCTTCCTCCCTCATTGTAGGTTCCCTCAATGTGCGCCAGTATACCTCCGATGTTCTCAAGCAGGGACCACTCCGTTGCGTTCAAGGGTGTCTGCGAGAGCTCCTTTTCAGAAATAACTTGGAATTCACGAAGCAGGTCATGCAATCTCACGAGTCGCTCCGTAAAATCATCTACAACAAGACCACGGCTGTCCAAACCTTGTAGCATCATCCTACACAGGGAGGCAAGCTTGGCATAGAACTTAGGGACGGGTTCTACATATCCAGGAGGGGGATAGGAAGCACCATATGTTTGGGAATAGGATTGCTTAGCGTAGAGAATGGTGTCATGTCTCAATTCTGTCCACGTTCCCAAACAAGTCGTAAGCTGTTTGTCAATCCACTGGTCAGTGAGCATGAAAGAAGGATGACCAAGCTCTGGCTCATCAAGCAAGGTTTTGAAGCTGTAAAGCCATGACCAGTAAAGGCTCTGTGTCCAGTTGCTAAGATTCAAATCACCATAAGTCTCTTTGAGACGGTTCATCTGCGTGGTATAGTTCAGATAGTCCTTCTGATCATCTAGCAAGTCCCAAGCTCTTTGGGAGCCTAGTACAGCCATGACATCTAATGCCTTGGGCATCATTCGATACTTCACTGCTGCATGCGTTAGTTCGCTGAACATGTAGGAGTCCGGGACAAATCGTTGCCCCATGAATCGGAGACCCTTGGTGACATTGATGCTTTGCGAATCCCACACCCAACCGGATATAATCTGTGGGCTTCGTGACTCCCTTGCTGTTGCGATGAATGTCCCAAGTTTCGTTCTATTGCACAGCTCAACGATGTTGACCGGATCATCATATATGGCGTTGAAGATAGTGAGATACTCATCCACCGTGAGGTCATCACTCGTACTCACAAAGAACGAGGTCGTATCGTATAGTTCTCGCCATAGGCGAAGAGGTGTTTCCCCGTCGATGAATAGATGGCTAGGTTGCTCGAAAGCTCGACACAACAAAACTGCCTGCCCAGTCTCATTCTCAGCCCGTTCTGCGTTCTGCTCCGCTGTGAGCCCGTCGTCATCAGGCTGTACACGGAATGCAACCCGAGATAACCACATTATGGTCTTGAAGAATCGTTTCAGGGATTCAGTCCGAGTGTAGTGCCCCCGGGGAATAAACTGACTGAAGTCCAATCGCTGGTTCATGAACCAGTCCGTGGTGAATCCCCCGGCGTTTTCTATGAAGTGGAGGGTTTGATAGACCCAACCGGTCACCGGATCAGGAACTGTCCAGTCAGGGTCATGTAGCTTCGCAGCGACCGAGAAGAAGGCGGCATTCTTCTTTGCAAGGGCCCGCCATAAATCACTCTCCAATAGATTGTACTGATCCAGTGAGACGTTTACCATATGTCTGGAGAGATTTCCTATGTGGTTCATGAAATGAGTTTCCTCAATTTCCCGTAGGGCAAGGTCATAGAGTACATGATAGGCATGCAGTACAGAATCGGAAGTCACGAATGAAGGGAGCTCGTAGTCGTCATTCATGCAATATATATCTGCGAACATCTTGAAGTTTGAAGGAACGGCGAAGAAGTAGTGATCAACGATTGCGTTTCTGGCATTCTCCGGGAGGTAAGAAAAGGAGTCCAGGTTGATAATGTTGGAGAGGTCGGAGTTGATATCATAGGATGAAACGTTAAGAGTAAAATCTGTTTCATACTCCTCGTAGTCAGCAAACGGCTGAGACTCAAAGCGAATAGGCAATGGGTCCCCAAAAGGCTCATCCACAAAAGAGTCCGCTGACTGATTTGGTCGAAACAAGCTCCCGATGAGAGCACCTGAAACACCGGATACCGCGATTATTATAGTAATCACAATTGTTATGAATTCGTTGGATTTTCCCTCAAACTGACCGCGTGGAGACATTTATTCCATCACCACTCGTAAACCTTCGTATAGTAGGGGCACCATTTGAACTCTGTTGTGTATGGTTGGGCACCTCATTTCAGCGAAAAATCCGAATGAGCTTCGATTGTAGGGGTGAATGGTGATTGATAATTGATGGTTTCTGCTCTTCAAAGCGGATTCAAGTGCGCAAAATACTGTTCACAAGAGAATGCGAGACAAATCATTCACTCTGCTTGTTTTGGCAGTCCCCACACATGCCATAGACCTCAAAGCTTCCGCCAGTCACCTTGAAATCGGTGTCTGCTTCTATTGCATTATTGATATCCCGTAGATTTTCACAGAAGACGTCCTGGATCTTCCCACACATATTGCAGATGAGATTGATATGAGCTTCATCTCGCAGGTCATATCGGGTTGATTCCTCTTTGAGGGCCATCTCCCTTGCAAGACCAACCTTTGTGAAAATCTGCAGAGTTTTGTATACTGTAGCCAGACTGATAGTTGGATGCTCTTCTGCAACAGATTCATGGACGGCGGCCACAGTTGGATGCGAATCAGCAGTACGAAGTGCTTCGTAAATGGCCAACCGTTGCGACGTAGCACGGTACCCGTTCTCACGGAGGATTCTTGCTACATCTTCCTTCTGCGGCTTCATGACTGTACAGAGATAAGTATAGGTTCTAATAAGGATTATTAAGAAGGAAGCTTCCTCAATTAGGAAAATTTATTAAATAATAATTATTATCGATAATTAAGCGATGCCAAGAACCCAGATCACGAAACCATGTTTCTTGGTAGAGAAGAAAATACTGTGAAAAAACAGGATGTAACTAAAAATGAGTGAAGTTGAAACTGAAACCAAACCAGAACAACGAAGAATGCTGCTTATTGGTGAAAAGGTGCCTGATTTTGAAACGAATACTACTGATGGCCCGATTAAATTCAGCGAGTGGGCGAAAGACAGTTGGGTGATTCTCTTTTCACACCCAGCGGACTTTACACCGGTATGCACGACCGAATTTATGGCCTTCACCGACATTGAGCCAGAACTGACGGAGCGAAATGTGAAGCTGATTGGACTCAGTGTGGACAGCAACTACAGTCACATTGCCTGGATCCGTACTATCAAGGAGAAAATGGGTGTCGATGTCCCATTCCCAATCATCGAAGATTTGAGCATGGATGTGGCCCGAAAATACGGCATGATTCATCCAGCCCAGAGTGGAACATCCGCGGTCAGAGCGGTTTTCTTCATTGACCCTGACTTCAAGCTGCGCGCGCTGATCTATTACCCGCTTAGTAACGGCCGAAACATGCAAGAAATCCTACGTGTGATTGATGCGTTCCAGACCAGCGATGAGCACAGTGTTGCTACTCCTGCGAATTGGGAGCCTGGCCAAGAAGTTATTGTGCCCCCTCCGAAGACAAAGGAGCAAGCAGAGAAGCGCATGGCAGAAGGTTTCGATTGCAAAGACTGGTTCTTCTGTAAGAAGAAACTGTAGATTACAGTACAAAGACTTCGGGGCCTCTCGCCCCGATTTTACTTTTCTTTTTGACCGAAAGTATCTTAGCGAGAACACAACCCGTTAATCTGTAATGGAAGAGCGAAGGCCCTACGTCAAAGTGCCCGTACAATCGGGTGAAAGAGTACGTAGCATATTAGCAGATGAAGGGCTATTGGACAACGATTACCGAATAGTTCGGATTGAAGACAGTCTCTATCTTCCGCTTATCGGCAACGCATCAAAAAACGACGTTGAAGAGACTATTGACCTCGCCGATTACGAATTTGGTACGAGGAAATTCGAAACGATTATAGAGGGTCCACGGAGTTTGGAAGAAGCCCTAGAGGACGAACTGGATTCAGAAGAGCTTGAATTGCTTCCTCGAGCTTATGATTTGGTTGGAGATATCGCGGTATTGGAGATACCCGAAGAGCTAGAGGAATATGACGAAGTAATAGGCCACGCCTTCCTGTCAATCTACCCGCACTTCTCTACGATCCTCTCAAAGAAAGGCGCTATTTCCGGTGTCAAAAGGACACGTTCATACAAGTTTCTTGCAGGAGAGAAGAAGACCTCAACGGTTCACACTGAATACGGGATTGATATGGCTGTAGACCTTTCCAAGGCTTATTTCAGTCCCCGGCTTCTTGAAGAACATCGAAGAGTTGCAGAGCAAGTTCATGACGACGAACTCGTTGTGGATATGTTCACGGGCGTCGGCCCCTTTGCTCTTCATATTGCAAAACGGACAGCAGCAAAAATCGTAGCGATTGATATTAATCGTGATGCAATCGATCTTCTTGAGAAGAGTATCGGTCTCAACCGACTGAAAGGGGACATAGAATGCGTCGCGGCTAATGCAGAAGAATATGTTCAATCGCGTTTCCACAAAGATGTTGATCGAATTATTATGAATCATCCATCTGCAGCAGATGATTATGTAGATGTTGCTTCAAATGCATTGATGCCGGGGGGCATGCTCCATTACTATGAATTCATATCTGAGCCGGAGCCAGAGAAAAAGGCACATGACAAGATCACGCGACTAATCAAAGAATCACACCGTCAAGTTGATGAAATCCTCGAGATTCGGAGGGTTAGAGATAGCGCGCCATACGAGTATCAAATGGCTATTGAGGTGAGGGTTATTTGAATGTCAGAACACATCGTAATAGCGAGTTCGGGTTCTGCAGCTTGGTTATGAAGGCCCGATTCAAATTAGACGCAGCCTTGTTAGCCGACACCATCAAAGTGCGATCACACTGATAGTTGCTCGTTCTAGCTACCATACTTGTGCTATCATCATACGTTAGGCCCTGGGCTCCATGCCCGATTACAGTCTCGGTGTGCCCTTCAACAGTCATTCTAAGCTCAATTACTGTCTCACTTGACTTTACTGCAGATTTGATATCTGAACTCAAGTCTGAAAGTGCTAATTCCGCATCTACGCCGACAATACACGTACCTCGGCGGGTCAACTGGTTTTCAGTTGTTAATTCAAGAGTTGAATTGTGTTTACCAACGATATTCTTGTGGCCATGAGCAACAAATGATACTCTGAGCATATACATTGTATTTCGATAATCCTTTTTATGAATGAATCTAACACATCATGATTGGAATGCCTGAAGATAATCTACAGAAACAGAAAGAACGCCTGATCAAGCGGTTGAAAAGAGGAGGGTATTTGGAGACAGAATCTGTCGAAAGAGCATTCAGAGAAGTACCCCGGTCACAATTCCTTCAACCAGGTCATCAGGATGCAGCATATCGAGATACGCCCCAACCAATATCGCATGGGCAGACCATATCGGCACCACACATGTGTGTGATAATGTGTGAGAAACTAGATCTTAGAGAGGGGTTGAAAGTCCTAGAGGTTGGCGCGGGTTCAGGGTATCATGCAGCATTATGTGCCGAACTCGTTGCCCCTGAAGGCGCAGAAAATCCAGGGCATGTGTATACAGTCGAAATTGTAGAACATTTGATAGAATTTGCGGAGACCAATCTAGAACGGGCAGGATACATGGACAGGGTAACACTGATACATGGAGATGGTGCAAAAGGACTTCCTGATAAAGCTCCTTTCGATAGGATATTGGTAACAGCTGCGGCGCCCGGTATTCCGGATCCTCTGACTGAGCAATTGGATAAAGGGGGCAAGATGCTGATACCAGTTGGAGGAAGAGGGTTCTTTCAAGAACTCATCAAAGTTAAGAAGGATCAAGATGGAGATATATCCAAAGAGAAATGGGGCGGAGTCGCGTTTGTACCACTTACAGGCGAATTTGGGGCCTAAGGCATTACGTGGCTTTGTGCAGAGGAATTACGCGGAGTTCGATTTCGTCTTCATCCTCTAGGTCTAGAGCATCTCTGAGCTTCACAGGTGCAATGACCTCAAGAATATCTGGGCTGTGATGAGTGCGCTGGGCAATAACGATTGCGCCCTCAATGCGATCCTCTATCCGCGCGCGGTAGCAGATAACATCACCAAAAGTGCGATCTTTGTGACTGAATCCAGGCACGACCAAAGGAGTGCTGTGTTTCATTCGCTTTACTGCCTGTCGAGACATTTCGCCCGTTACTCTCACATTTAACGTTCCAGAATACGGTTCAAAACCGAGTGCCTTTTTGAAACGAGGGGCGTACATATCAACATAGTATGCTCCTTCGCCAATACCATCTACAACCTCGCCCTCTATAACTATGTCTTCGGATGGTGGAGCAAAAGCTACCTCTAACCCATTCAATACATCCAGTAGTTCTTTTCTTCCACGTTCAGTTATCTTCACGAGCATTCCACTGGCAGTATGAGTTCGTTCAACCAGGCCCTTCTCGACACACGTGGTTAGCCTTCTGGAAGCAGTCTGTTGGCTAACATCAAGTCGGGTTCCCAGTTCACTCGTTGTTATACTACATTTTCTGTGAATTGCTCCATCCTTTGCCAATGTGTAGATTGTGAACCAGTTATCTGGGGAAATCAATCCTTCATCGCTCCTTTCAGTCTATCAGCAACTCTTCGAGATTCCCGATCTGCGTTGGCTATGGGTTCGAGTTTGCCTGACTGCTCAATTGTGGTGACTATTTTCACTGCGGTTTCAAGTGTTACCTTGTGCCCGATTGAGACATAAACAGGCGGTCCTGTTCCTAGCCAAACAGCAGCACCCACCGTTTCATCACCATCTTTTATGAATGCAATGCCATCTTGACGGCGGCCAAGGTTTCCCAATAGAAGGCTTTTGGCTACACCTATTGTCTGCTTGTCGCTTTTTAGACCTACGCAGGAGGCCAAACCACAACGCCGAGGATGCAATATGCCATTGGCATCAACTAGCACCGGGCCTGTCTCTCCACACTCACCGAGTAGAGATATCAAAGTGGGTCCTTCCCGAAGATGAAAGTAACCCGGGATGTAAGGGAACTCGCATGGAGTTATCAGTGTTCTTTTCTTTATGACATTCCTGTCGGAAGAATCCATAGTGACAGCGGTTCCGACTGCTGTACTGTCAACATACGAGACGTCTACCCCTGTAACAAGCCCACCACCATCAAAGGGAGGTATATCACGTTTCAAGACCTGTGTAGCCAGTTCTTTCTGTTCCTGTTTGGCCGCCTCTTTTTTCTTGTCTATGAAATCACTTTTCGTTGCCCATCCACTCCCGAAAATCTGCCAGCTCATCGACAATCATCTTCTGGCGTACCGCACTTGTAATGTCGCCACGTGTTTTCTCAATCAAAGATCTAGCTACGTCACACTTGCGTCGCAGATTAGGTATTAGGGCATTTGGGAAATCAAAAGAGTTCAGCTCCTCTAGGATTTCTTCCATGAATCCCAGAAGGTTCTCAGCATAATCCACTTTATCTTCTCTGAGTGAATCAAGAATTGCACGTCGTAATTCACCCACCGTATCGCCTAATCCGGTCAGATAACTTCGAAGTTCGATATCATACTTCTCAGGAGGTGTATAGATTCCATCTTTGAGAAGAGAAAGAACATTAGCCGCTTCAGCCAGTTCTTGATAAGCCTGTCTCATGATATTTGATTTTGAAACGAAATCACTCTCCACCATTATTTCTTCACCCTTTACGATAATCTCATGAGCTTCTTGAATCAGTGAATATGCTTTCTCAAAATCGCCTCGATGAGATGCCTTTATCGACTGGCTACATGTCCTAACAGCTTTCCGTGAGAGCGGTAGTGCTTTTTCACGAATCTCATCGTCCGATTCAATTTCATCCATTATTGGCTCAAGTATCGGCTCTAAACTCATTCCATATCACCTAGATTTTCTCAATTTGTTTACGTCGAGATAATAGAACAACTCTGCTTTCAACTTGCTCATCGAGTAAATAGTAGCCTGTAAGTGCCGAGATTTTTTCGGCAAAGGCTTTGACGTCTTTGTGTGATGGAGAATTTCTTCTGTTCAATCTCTTTCGTGAAGCGCCCAAATGCATGTAGCCCTTGAGCTCAACAAAATCAGGCTCCCCCGTAGTAATCAGATCTGCATACAATCGGGAATGATGCATATTTCGTGCTGCCACCATCGTTAGCCTATTCACAGAGCGGCAGTCCAAGGACTGCAAAAGCTCTTGGGACTCCATCAACCGCTTCCAACCGTCTCCAACGCTCGGACGACATAGTCGCCGGTAGGTTTTCTCATTCGGGGCGGCCAAAGTGACATAGAGCTGGGTTGGCAATGTGATTTCCTGTAAGACCTCAGGCATCGTACCATTCGTTACAAGAAAGGAAGTCATACCGTTCCGATCAATTTCTTCTATGAAATCGCTAAGGAAAGGGTACATTGTTGGTTCGCCGGCCAAAGAAATCGCTACATGTTTCGGTTCCCGTGCCTCATTATACATTTGCTGAGAGACATCAGCGCCTGCTTCAGGATTATACCCACCAAGCGAGCGCAGATTCGCCATTTTCGTTTCATCAAGTAGATTTACGGGGGCCAGCACATCCGATTCATCCACTACAATTTGGTCCCAGTTCACATTCACATCTTCGGGCGTAACACGCCAGCAGAATTGGCAGTTCTGCGTGCACTTGTCAACTACGGGAGTCATTTGCAGGCAACGATGGCTTTCAATGCCGTAGAATCTCTGTTTGTAACAGTAGTCTCCGTAAAGCAAGCTCTTCTGCTGCCATTGACAGGCCTTGAAAGCTCCTCTCTCTCCTAGGAGATGATAGCCTTGCCGGTTGAGTTTCTCACGGAGTTCCTCGGGCATTTCGGACGTCAATTCTGATTCGCTTCAGCTATGCATGCCCTACTTATCAGCCTTCACTAATGGTCTTCTCCTGTCGTTGGCACGTTAAGGCAACCCTACAAAAAATAATCAGTTCAGACGTGCAAGGCGTTTCGCAATCTCTTCTTGCTGATACCATGAGCCAGTAAGTACACCCTTTCGTGCAAGCTCTCCAAGTTCGGCTTGGGTATCTGAATCTAGTTTACCCGGAGGCATGTGTTCAAAGGCACTGCCGGGTAATGGCATGAAAACATGGGCATGTATTCGTCCCCCTATATTCACGATTTTATGGCAAATATCAATGCTGTTGCGCACATCATCTTGGCTTTCACCCGGCAATCCGAAAATCATGTCCACATGTGGAATGAAATCACAATCAAGAGATGTACCAATCGCTTCTAATCCCTCAGATACTGTGTGCTGTCTATTGCATATCCGAAGAACCTCGTCACTACCCGACTGTAAGCCGATTTGGAGCGTTTCATTTGCGACATATTTTCGTAGCATGTCAAGAATATCCGAATCAACAAACTCGGGACGTACTTCCGAAGGAAAAGACCCGAAATAGACTTCTTCAAGCCCATCAATTGATGTAGCCGTCTGAAGAAGGGATTCCAGCTTTCCGGGAGCTGCTCGACGCCCGGGTCCACCATAACAGAGCGCATTCGGCGACAGAAACCAGATACGATTGAATCCCCGTTTAGTAACAGCTTTTTCCAACCATTCGACAACAGTTTCTATTGATCTATGCCGAACACGCCCACCACTTAGGAAAGGTGTACTACAGAACTTACATCTGTACGGACAGCCACGTGTTACTTCGATGGGGCCAACTACGTTCATTTTTAATGCGAAAGGGGGATAACTATCAAGGTCCACTTTGGGAAGGTCCTTGGGTACTGGCGGATTATTCATTTTACCAGAAATGGCACCGGGAATGTCATTTGTTCCCTTACCATGCATCAAGCAATCAAGAAGGTCACAGAAAGCTTTCTCTCCTTCGCCAATAATAACGTAGTCGAATCCAAAGTTCAAAACTTCTACAGGTCTCGCAGATGCATGCGCTCCACCTGCAATCATGACGACTGAGTCTCCAAAGTGTTTTCGAACTAACTGAACTTCTTTACGTACTCTCGTTGTGTCAGTACTCAATATAGAATATGCAATGACTGTCAATCCATCTTCAAGTGCATTAGAAATAGATTCCAAATCGAGTTCAGGTGGTGCTACCAACCTGACATCCTCTAATCGAGAATCGGTTTCAACTGCTCCCAACAAAGCTGCAATGCTATATCTAGTGTTCTTATGAAATCTAAAGACCAACGTAGCTGGCAACAACACCTACACGCACTTTATTCTACAACGCGTTCTTCTACACCATCTTCAGTTACGGTCATGATGTGAATCTTGCCGCCAGACTGAACATCTCGTTCGATTCCAGCTTGAACTGCGTGGGTTGCGATTTCCTCAGCTTCCTTTACCACAACATCCTCATTGTATTCTTTCTCGAGTACACCATAAGCCGTCTGAACGCCGCTTCCTGTTGCAGCAAAGTCCTCTTCAAGGAGAGAACCACCCATATCAAGGGTATAGAGAGACGGCCCTTCATCGTCAACACCCACAACAATGGTTTGTACGAAAAGCGGGCTCAGTTTCCGCCGATACAGTGTATTTGCAATCATTTTTGCCAGTGCTTTCACAGTAATTGGTTTCTTCTGATCCATTTCATACAATCGAATCTGAGCTTTTATCCTGTTGACCAGCATCTGATAATCAGAGGTAAGACCTGCAGATGCAAGAACTATAGTATCGGTTAGCTTGAAGGCCTTGATTCCTTTATCTGTAAGCACCATGGTTCCCCAGCTGATTAGGGAATCTGTAGCGATAACTGCACCATCTTTACATTTCATGCCAACAACAGTGGCACCGGTTGGAAGCGACATTTGATATCATCTCTCATTTAGGGAACAGAGCTCTGTTATGGTCAATTCCCATCTTTTTAAAAGTGTTCAGATGGACAGATAACTGTCCTTCTGTGAGTCAGCAGGTGAGAGTGAAAATCATGAAGAAACTTAATCCATTCCACAATATCCCGTCAATAATGACTGCTGAAGAAATCATAGAATTTGCGCATAACAGATCTATGAAAGTATCACGGAAAGGCTCGCTTAAAATGCGGAGAAAAGAAAGGACTCGCATAAGAGAGATAGCACGGCTCAAGGAATTCACCAAACAAGTGAAAACGAAACTAAAGGCGGTAGTTGAAGGTTTTCCGTCGCTTGACCAGCTTCATCCATTTTATCGAGAACTTGCCGATATAATAGTCGGAACGGATGAATTGAAGAAATCCCTTGGTGCGGTATACAACTGCATTCCAACAATAGATCAGATAACTGAGAATCATCTTGAAGCATTGAAACTTGCGAATGATTATCGGAAAATGAAACGGAGTAGGAGTGCGGCCAAAGGAAGGATAGCGTCGGTACTCAGAGGTACTGCCTCAAATCTAGATTTCATTATTGAGGCTAAGAGAGACCTTGCGCGACTCCCCGGGATACTCCCAAACTCACCCACGATAGTATGTGCTGGTTTCCCGAATGTAGGCAAATCCACTCTTGTGAAAGCAGTATCATCGGCGGAACCTGAAATTGCATATTATCCATTTACAACCAAACAGGTTATTGTGGGTCATCTACGTGTGAGAGGTTCTTCAGTCCAGATAGTAGATACACCAGGGATTCTCGACCGTCCGATGAGTGAACGCAACGAAATTGAGCGAGAAGCAGTTGCTGCCTTGAAGTATCTGGCACATATTGTGCTGTTTATCATAGATCCATCACAAAGCTGCGGTTGGAGCATAGATGACCAATTTAACCTCTATTCCGAAGTTAGACGATTGTTTCCCGTAAGCCCGATACTTGTCGCATTCAATAAGATAGATATCACTCCGGAAGACAAGCTGGAAGAAGTCAGGTCCCGTATCGAAGACGCTTATGAGATTGTGGCCACTGAAGGAATCGGAGTAGACGCCCTGATTGAGGATGCTGTTGAGCTAGCGGACATCCCCGAACAGGAGGAGTCTATCGAGGATCTCATAGCATCAGTTGCTAGGGGAAATGCCAGTTCCTTTGAGGGTTAGTTTGCCCGGTTGGCCATGCTTCCCCTCCAATTTGGTTTCAATATCCAGCATCTTTTCGACCACCCATATATTCGTCTCGAGATGAGACGTTACTTCTGTGACTCCGATACTGCTCTCACCTTCTGCAACAGCCATATAGGGAACGAGCATATCACAAAGGTGAGAATCAACAGCATGTCCAGTTGACAATTCATCTGAAAGTTGTCTTGCCGCCTCTCTTCCTACTTTCTCCGCCGGCTTCCCTTTCTTACCTAGACTGTCGCCACCCATTCTCAAATTTCGGTCCGATTCAGCCCAGATAACGATGCCGCTACCAGCACCGAGATGGGGGTCTTCTTCCTTTGGCCAGTACTTCCGTTCAATATCGATGTCCTCAAGTCCCTTGTCCCTTAGATATGATTCTGCAGCGTCTGCTTGACGGTGAGCAACATGCGCAGGCAGTTTGACACAATGAGAGATTCCTCGAACTCGATTCAGTTCACCAAATTCTACAAAATCAATGCTATGAACCTTATCTACAGGTTCAACGCTACAGGATACCCTTCCACCCCCTCGTGGATAATGACCCCGCCTATGCAGGTTTATCTCTATCTTCGGACCCATCTTCTGTAGCATGAAATCAAAGATGTGTTTTATGTAATCTACGGGCGGGCTCCAGAGTACATCAGTACCACCATGTATCTCAATATATGAAGGACTGGGGGCAAGGATAGCTGGCAGGAGTACAGCTTGCAGAACAAGCGATATAGCCCCCGCGGTACCGATATCATAACTGATTCGGCCCCCACGCCGCTCCCCAGGTAGAAACTCGATTGTGGTACTTCCAACTTGCAATCCATTGATATTTGCGTTCACCAACCGCCCTGTAACTTCAATGCCTGCAACATGCTGATTCTTGAGCCCTGGTGTGGGCCTTCCCGCACGGATATTCACAACTCGAACAGGTTCCATTGTTACCGCAGAAAGCGAAACCGCTGTCCGAAGGATTTGACCGCCACCTTCTCCGTGAGAGCCATCTATTTCAATCATGATCGTCCAACCTTATGCTTTCAAGGAGACGTGTTGGTTAATTATTTTCCTTTAACACGTCGAAAGGCATGCATTATCAAAATGGGGGCGAATGCTTTGCCAAATGATTAATTACGGGATAGTGAGTTCGGAAATGATGATGAGAATGAGGTCCGTATTTGTTGGCAGATTTCAGCCCATCCACAAAGGACATCTCTACACAGTGAATCAGATTCTTGAGAAGGACGAGGAACTGGTAATTGCCATCGGTTCAGCGCAGCACTCTCATACCCCAAATAACCCATTTTCAGGCGGGGAACGCGTCATGCAAATAAAGCGGGCGCTTCTTGATGAGAAACTGCCAATGGATACGATTGATGTTATTCCAGTACCGGATATCAACATCCATCCGCTCTGGATAGCTCATCTCAGTTCATTGGTTCCGTATTTCGAGAAGGTTTACAGCCACAACCCCCTTGTCCGCCGTCTTGTCAGAGATGCAGACATCACGGTTGGGCAGACAGAATTACTGGATCGGTCAGAATATAGCGGCAAGCATATCCGGCGTCTTATTCGTCAAGAAAACCCAGAATGGAAATCACTCGTTCCAGAAGGTGTAATTGCGATAATCGAGGAGCACAACATGGATGAAAGGATTCGTCAGATTGGTGAAGTAACTCTCAAGAAGTAACATCCATGCAAGGGAGAGTTTAAATAACTAGACGAGAGGACGAATTTACGGTGAACGTACAATGCTAGGTGAATGCGTTCCACGCTATCAAAATTCGTAAGATGACTTTTCTCAATCCTAGCTACGAATCTAAATCAGAGTTATTCTATAGTAGGGATACCAAATGAATAGTGATAATGATAGTAACAAGGCCATATTCGACGTGGATCATCAGGAGAACTTCCCCGATTGGTTTGGCGAGATATGTAAAGTAGCCAAATTAGCCGATATCAGATATGGGGTGAAAGGTTTTACGCCGTTCCAGCCATGGAGCGTCATGAGCATGAATCTCATGTTCGACTTCTATGAGACGGCACTTCAAGAGAAAGGTCACACACCCATGCTATTTCCTACCGTTATCCCGGAGGGAAATCTGAGAAAGGAATCTCAACACGTAGAAGGATTCACCCCCGAAGTGTTCTGGATAGAAGAGTATGGCGATGGAAAGAAGCTAGAAGAGAAGTTGGCACTACGACCAACCAGTGAGACAGCTATCTATCCCATGTATTCGTTGTGGGTTCGTAGCTGGCGAGATCTTCCGATGAAGCACTATCAACGGTGTTCCGTATTTCGGTCCGAAGTCAAGAGCACCCGACCTTTTCTCCGAGGGCGCGAGTTTCTATGGATTGAGAGCCATAATGTATTCAGAACACATGAAGAAGCGAAAGCACAAGTGCAAGAGGATTTAGAGACAACAAAGGAAGTTGTAACAGATATTTTTGGAATTCCCGTAATGGTATTCAAGCGAACTCAATGGGACAAATTCCCGGGTGGTGTGAATACCTATGCTGCTGATGCACTAATGCCGGACGGAAAAGTAATTCAGCTGCCATCAACGCATGACCTCGGAGATAACTTCGCAAAGCCCTTCGAGATAGAATACCTTGATGAAAATAACGAGCATGTGTACGCGTATCAGACATGCTATGGTCCCGCCATTTCACGAATATACGGAGCAATGATTTCAATCCACGGTGATAATCAAGGCCTTCGTTTACCCTTCAAGGTAGCACCATATCAAGTTGTAATCATTCCGATATTCAGAGGGGACAAACAGGAAATAGTCACTGAGCGTTGCAAGGAGATAGAAAAAGAGCTGAAAGAAAATGGGCTACGGGTTCATCTTGATGATACTGATTCGACGCCTGGTTGGAAATACAACTACTGGGAGATGAAAGGGGTTCCCATCCGTGTTCATATAGGTCCTCGCGAAGTAAAGAATGAAACTGCAGTGCTATTCAGACGAGACCTAATGGAGCGGGAAACGGTTGATACAAATGAGCTAGTTGAGGGTATCAAGAACCTAGGTGAAGACATAGATACAACTCTGCTCGAACAAGCACAATCCGAGCTCAAGGACTTGATTGTTGATGCAGACAATATGAACGCTATAGACGATGCTCTCGAAAAGGGGAAAATTGCGCGGATACCGTTCTGTAGTACAGACATGGATGGAGAACAATGTGGTGAAGAAATCAAGGATCAGACCGGCGGTGAAATCCGAGGTACACGGATTGATGTGGAAGAAGAGGCGGAAGGCATCTGTGTAGCATGCGGAAAACCCGCAAAAGCAATCGTCTATGTCGCGCGTTCGTACTAAAGGATAATAGGTCATCCAGCAACGGCATACCGCGTAATCCTTGCAGATCACACTGAAAAATGAGGGAGTTCAGACATTGAAGATTCTCGTTCCGTATGGTCAAAAGATTGTAGACAGAATCCAGCAGATAATTGGAGATAAAGCGGAGGTTGTTCCCTCTGAAAGAACTGCGGATAAGATGCTCCAGCAAGGGAAAGACGCAACAGTAGTAGCTGCAGGAAGAGTACCAGGAGAATACATTCGGAAAGCTGAATCACTGAAAATGATCCAAGCCTTTGGAGCTGGTGTAGATAAGATTGACATGGACGCCATCAGAGAGCGTTGTGATGTTCTCGTTTGTAATTGCCATCTGAATTCGCAAGAAGTGGCGGAGTATGCAATAATGCTTCTGTTGGCCCTCACAAAGAGGATTATACGAAGTGACAGGTTGCTACGGAGAGGGGACTGGAAAATGGCATGGGGGAGCGATATACCCAATATCGAAATTCGAAAGAAAACTTGTCTGTTGGTAGGGCTGGGTCACATAGGCTCTCATATTGCTCAACGACTCAGAGCATTTAATGTACACCTAGTGGCGGCCACAAGGACGGGAACCGGTTCCACATCGTCTGTGGATGAGCTTGTTTCTATTGCAGAAGCAGAGGATTACATCAGGCAAGCAGATTTCATTATCCTCTCATTGCCACTGACAAGCGAATCACGGGGAATGGTCGATCAGACATTTCTTTCGTACATGAAGAAATCCGCGTTCATCATCAATGTGTCTAGAGCACCAATTATTAATCAGGATGCATTGTTCGAAAAGTTGGAGCGTGGTGATATTGCAGGTGCTGCTCTTGATGTCTGGTGGGATTATCCTGCTGAATGGGGTTCAGCTGGCCAGCTTCCCTCCGAAAGACATCCCTTTCACAAGTTAGACAATGTTGTTCTCTCGCCTCATCGCGCAGCGTATTCTGAGAATGTTATGGAAGAACAGATAAGATTCGTGGCGCGGAACATACTCAGATTCATTCAAGGAGAAGAGCCATTAAATCAGGTTGATATAGAAAATGAATACTGAAATCCCAATGAAAGCTAGTGATTGTGAACTAGAATCACAACCAATCAAGAGAGACAACACTAATCTGTCAACTAGTTGTTTTCTTTTGTCACGGGTAGGCAACGTGTTTAAGAGACACCCTTTCGAGGAGGATTCCAATGACCATCAACGACATCATGACCGCAGAGGAGAACGGCCCTAGCATAAGCAATCTTTCAGATATTCCGGGAATAGGGCCTAAGTACAAACGAGTTCTTACGGAATATTTCGGAAGTGAAGCTGTTGCTCTCAAGGTTATTCTGGATTCCCGCGTTGATCTTGTCGCGTCAGTACCCGAAATCGGTTCAAGACAAGCAGTGAATATTGTAAAAGGAGCCTTTGAGTATCAATTTGGAACCAGTTCGAAGACAGTTCTTAGAACTTCAGATGTGGAAAGGATATACGATAATATCGTTGAGATAATCCAGAGCTACGCCAATACTACTTATGCGAAGGACAAGTTGTATCTGTACTTCCCATTGCCACCTGACAAAATCAACACAATACGGGAACGTCAGAGATATTTTGCACACGCAATGAAAATGACTCGAGGGTTGAGGGAAGAGGTTTGTCAGGCACTTGAACAGTATCTAAAGAACATTAGGGGTTTGCTTCATCGAGTGAAGCCAAAAAGGCTTGAGGGGCGATTGGTCCTTACTACCGACGAGGAAACATTTGACGAACTTGTCAATCAGGGAGTGGATAAATGGTGTCCGGTATACGTCCTTTCAGAAGGTGAGAGGGCATTAGATTATGCTCAAGGCTACGATTTGGTTTTCTACATATCATCCTCTGGCTTTTATGATGATTCGATGGATATGCTTCAAAATGTCGAATTGCTAGGAGAGAATTGGTCCATTGATAAGATTCTCCCAGAACGGACAGTGGGATTCTACACGAGAAACTACCATGTCATTCGTGCTGCAAGTGCACTAGCAGATATTTTCCCCAGCCTTCCAGATAATGATGCTGTGAGACATTTTTCCGAGGCCATTGATGTTGAAAGTCTCAAACGGGTTGGCCAGCTTCTCGAGAAACTAAATGAAGATGGCTCGATTGCGGAAGGAATTGACGACGAGCTTGACAGATATGGTTATGCAGTAAGCAACTTCCAGACTGCCATAGCCGAAACTGAAGCATGGACAAATGAAGAAATAGAACGTCGTATATCCGAAAGTGAGGTTACGCTTGGGGGGCAGCAAATAATTAGTATTCTCCAGTCTGCGGACATGGAAGGAGCGGAAAGCAGTACTATGCGAAGTATGCTGCCTGCAGAGATTGTTGAAATCTTCACCAGCGTAACTCGTGAAGCAGAAGATCGATTACTCGAGTTTCTTGGCTTGGATTTGCGTGAGGCAGACTGGGTTACGGGGATTGTTAGTGAAGAGATATCTCTTCCTGTAAACATGGTCTCTGCACGAATAAATGACTTAGAGGACAAGATAAGGTCCGTTTATGCAGAACTCAGTTTTGAATTCATGAGTGAATTGGCAAAAGAACTCGAAGATCTCCGAGAACCTGTCAAACAGGCTGTGCAAACGCTTCTAGAATTTGATCTTTTCTTGGCAGTAGGTCTCTTTGCTAGGGATTATGGTCTCCATACACCAAAGGTATCGGTTGATTATCGAGGTGTAGGTGTAAAGGATGCAACTAATCTATTCTTAACACGCAGTAGACTCAAGGGAAAGCACGGGGAAGTACAACCTATTGACTATTCGATTGGAGATACCCCCTACAAGCCCGTTGGTACGCAAGGAGAGAATTGCGTGGTACTATCAGGAGCAAACAGCGGTGGGAAGACTACAACCATTCAGACCCTTGCTCAGATAGTGACAATGGCTCAAGCTGGTTTTCCTGTACCAGCTAGAGAGTCCTACGTCCAAATATTCGAAGAAGTGTATTTCTTCTATAAGAGCCGAGGAATGGTTAGCGCAGGAGCGTTTGAAACAACCTTACAGCAATTCGCTGAAATTGTTACATCGGATAAACAGAAACTTGCACTGTTCGACGAAATAGAGGCAATAACCGAACCAGGTAGTGCGGCCAATGTCATTGCAGGTTTGTTAGAAATTCTTCAACAGGATCCCAACAGTGCCACGGTTATCTGCAGCCACCTCGCAAGCGAAATCAAAGAAGCGGCTTCCGTCCCCGTCAGAATTGATGGTATAGAAGCTAGAGGGCTTGACAGCGACCTTGATTTGATTGTCGATAGGAGCCCTCGTTTCGGATATCTTGCCAGGAGCACCCCTGAGCTAATCGTTGAACGATTGGCGAAGTTGGCCAAGGGAGAAGAAAAGCGTGTCTATTCTAAAATGCTTGATAAGCTAATGCAAGCTCGCCATGAAGAGCTTTGAGTGGACTATATGATGAAAATCCTTGTTTTTGGTGACACACATATTCCCACGCGGAGGAACTCTATCCCAGACTCTTTCTATTCGATTATTGATGAGACACATTATGACTTGACGCTAATAACTGGGGATTTGGTACAGGAACAAGCGATGCGAGAAGCGCTACCACCCCTTCCTCGTAGCTATATAGTAAAGGGAAATATGGACTACACACATACTCACAACTTCCATGAAGAAATCAAAGCGGAAGATTTGCGGATACTGCTCTTGCATGGCACACAGTTACGACCACGCGGGAACATTGAACAAATCCGAGACATTCTAGACAATGTAGGATGCGATATAGGCATTCATGGTCACACTCATGAAGCGCAAATCAAACTCTACAAAGAACGACTAATCCTGAATCCCGGGACACTATCAGGTGCTACTGGCGTATCAACTGGGCGGCAAGAAGCAAGTTTCATTGAATTAGAAATTGATGGGTCCGCTGTGGAAGTAACCCTTTACAAGACTGATTGGAATACATTGAAGAAATCTACTCTAGCATTTCAGAAGAAAAATGGTGCGATGGTACAAGCGAAATAAGACCTGAAAACCACTACGGGAAAGTAGATCTCAAAGAATAAATATCTCCGAACAACAATCTTAATATTGTCTTTCCTCCCAGCCTCGAAATGAACAGTGCCGCCGTGGCTCAGTTCGGTAGAGCGACAGTACGAGGCGCGAATAGCGCCATGCCGCTAAAGCCTGTTACCTTTCGGTCAGGTGGCCGAGAGCCAGACAGTTGTAGTGCATCACGGTTCGTGGCGCACGGCTAATGGTCCCAGGTTCAAAGCGGGATATGATTTCCATGCCCCGGGCAAACCCTGGCGGCGGCGCCACGTTTTTAGTTTTTGAAATTCTGGAGATTTCAAGTTCGGTGGTGCCATCTCCGTTGTGAAGTATTCAATCGTTGTATTCGTTATATTCATCTTCGAATCTTGGACAGTAATACATAATTAACGACTCAAGATGTCAAGCCCGAGGTGGCACCACCATGAATAAGATATTCCATCTCAGTTCTGATGAGGTGGCAGAAGTCAGCAAGCATCCCTCTCACGCCTGGGATCTCTATCCTGCAACGAAGATTGACCTGTGGGAGATTCCCCAGCTGCAGACGGATAAGAACAACCTCTGGGATGTAGAATTCATTCCCTGCTACACAAGCCAATATTTCTGCGTTCTCGTAAGAATCGATCAGACAGGCTTGGAATCGAAAGACCGTGCGTATCAAAACGGCGGAGGGTTTGTGTTTCAGCTAGCTCAGCCTCGCACTGACAATGAGCTTACAGATGTATTCACTGTTTTCGGAGCCAGCCCGCTTGAAAAGCGAGAGGAACTCCAATGGACCAGACTCTTTGTCTATTACAAGGATATCGACTTGGCATTTACGAAGGTAGAGGATGGCGAAGTAGTGATAGAAACCGATGACAATTATACCTACATGCTTGTCATGGCTCCGTGGCATTATGCAGAGCCACTTGGTCCATTTCTGACAAAAAAGATTGGATTTACCATCATTGTACCTCAGCCAATCGAAGCAGAGTATCCGTGTCAATATTATTCATTGATTCCCGGCTGGAAGACAATGGCCGAACAGGAACTTCGGGACTATGTGGTCTATGAGCTTGAAGAACCAGAACCACCATCCAGCGGCCTTGAAATTGAATTCTCACTCGGAAGCAAGCATTACCGGCAGGGAGTACCGGGCGTGGTAAGACTGGCTGTGAATTCTTCATATACCGATGGAATTGATGTAACCATTGGTTTGGGCGAGAAAGACCTAGCAGCTAAAAATTTCGATCTATCAGAGGGGCTAAACACATTCTCGGTCGAGTTTGATACGGGCCTTCTTGATACTGGCCGTACGCAGCTGCAGTTGAATCTTTCAACCTCAGAGGGGGCGTACTCGCATCAACTTGAATTACTCATCATTGATGATGAAAGAATTTCTAAGATAAGGGAGAAGGTGTCTCGCCTTAGTCAGGAGGGTTCCGACGACATGATGAGAAGGGAGAGCCTAGTCACACTCGAGTGGCTATTGGAATCTCTCTATAGTGAGTTAGATTCACTTAAGCCACATCAAGAGCCACAGCAGATAGAGAATCTGATTACACGCCTAGATGAGGGTCTCCGACGTGTGGAGTCCGGGGAATCTCTCTTCATCAAGGGGGAAAGACTACGGCTTGGACTACGGAGTAAACAGGATTCTACGTTGCAGCCATACTCACTCTATATACCCCCAACGTTCGAGGAAGGAAAGTCTGGGCTCATTGTCCTACTGCATGGAAGTGCGACTGATGACGAACGTACTCTGGAAAAAGCAGAACCGCTTGAGAAGTATGACAAAACTCGAATGATCATTGTGGCACCACTTGCCAGAGGCGAGTCTCATTACTATCTGCCGGACGAAGCAATACAGGAAATTGTGGAGATAACCGAGAAAATGATGGAGATGTTTTCGGTTCCTAAAAAGAAAGTTGTTCTTGTCGGGTTCTCCATGGGAGGCTTCGGCGTCCTCAACACATTCTTTCACCGACCCGACCTCTACCACAATCTTGTGCTCCTAAGTGGCTCGATGAAAGCCTATGAAGAAATGGAGGTTGTGAAGGACTTCACTACAGAAGAGTCGCTTAGACAACTAGCCAAGACGAACTTGATTATTTTCCACGGCTCAGAAGATTTGAACGTGAGGTATGAAGAACTGAAACCGGTACATGAACGGCTGAAGGAACTCAATCCGGACATTGAAATCCATATAGCTGAAGGGGTTGGCCACCGGCAACCCCCCGAATGGCAAGAGAAGATGATAGAGATTTTCGAGAGGATTGATAGATATGCATAGGCAGCGGCACTAGTGGTTCTTCAGTACGCACAGTGCTGCGTGAGTAATCCATCCATTTCGTCTTTTGAGATGAGGCGGCATTCACCTCGCCTTGCGGATGGCTGTTCTTTTCTAGCCACTCTAACCCAGACTTGTGTCTAGAATCATCATCACTATGAAGCCAAGCATTAGTCCAACAGTTGCGGCGCGAGCAAAACCTCCCGAGTGACTTTCAGGAACCATTTCATCAGATACTACGAACACCATAGCACCAGCTGCAAAGGCCAATCCATACGGAAGTAAGAAACGTGCAATAGATACAATAGAGACCCCAAGCAAACCTCCAATCGGTTCCACCAAACCTGAGAGTAAAGCGTAGCCCGCAGCCCGTGATCGAGAATAGCCTTCTCGTACCAAGGGCATAGCAACAGCAAGCCCTTCAGGAATGTTCTGAAGACCTATAGCCAGAGCTATAGTAAGGCCAGCGCTTATGTTCTCGGTTCCAAATGCTACTCCTACTGCCAAGCCTTCCGGGAAGTTGTGGATTGTTATGGCAAGGATAATCATCCAGATACGTGAAAGACTAGAAGCGGGACCTTCATGCCCTTTGAAGAGATGCTCGTGAGGTACATATTTGTCGGCAAAATGTACGAAGATACCCCCCAAGGCAAAACCAAAAGCTGTAATCCAAGCACCGCTCAGGTCAAGGGCAGGTATCAGGAGACTGAACGCGGATGCTGCCAACATAACACCACCTGCAAAGCCGAGCATAACATCCAATGTTCTCCGGCCAAAATTCCCGCCCAATAGCACAGGAATAGCACCCAATCCGGTGGCTGTTCCCGCAAGCAAGCTGGCTATGGCCCCAAGTGTAATCGGGTCGGAAGGTAGTTGCATTTACATTGCACTCCTTTGGATTTCTATCCCGTGCCACTACTCAAGCAGAGGATAAAACTACAATGTTTTGTCACTAGAAAAGTTCTTGCCTTCCACATGTTATGAGCGAATTGTTCTTCGTAAGTGACTACCCTATGTTAGTTCGAGTTGAAAGATACGTGTATTTGTTTTTTAGAACACGTGTACGAATTGCTGTGATTCCGAGATATGAAATTCCATGAAATGATTGGAATTCTCGAACAATGTAAGAACTCGTGTGAGACTATCGGTAATTGCCCAAACAGAGAACGCCAAGACAGGGGCAAGTCAATCTCAGAAAAACAACAAGAAAGTACTTTATAGCTCCGAGACATTATACTTTGTACTCAGAATGAGTTGAGAAATCATTGAGCGCCACGATGAAGAGCAAGTATTACGACTACACGCTCTTAGTGCTATTTATTGTCATGTTCTTCGTTCTATGTTCGTTCCTCGTTACCGGCAGAGCTTGGAACACTGTTTCTGACGAACGGACCTTCTTTTGGATCGCATTCTTGATGGCGTTCTTGGCCATGTCCGCTGGTGTCGTCTTCATTTACTCGCTTGTCCATTATGCTCAGTTACCAAACCTAAGAAGCCTAATAATCATGTTTCTTGGGGCCAACGTTGTTGTGTTCTCGTTCTTGTTCTTGATGACGCACCCTAGTACTCTAGGCTCACCACTTGCAGGCCGGGATCGTAACAGGACGGTAGTCACAGCTCTCGGGTTCCTACTCACACCTGGTGTGCTTGCGGGATCTGTCTTTGGTGGAAAGGAACTGACAACGAGAAACAGGAACTTTGTCATACTCTGGGGTTTGATACTTCAGCCCCTATTCTCAATATCGTTATTACTGACTGAGGATCCACTCTTCAAGGTGACCGATCCGGCTGGTGGCTTGGCAGGGCTCACACCCATTGGATGGTTACTGACAATCGTGGTAGGTAGCACTGCAGTAGTATCCTTGGCACGATATACTAAGGAGTGGTTTGATACTCGTGATAGGATAGTGTTGGGTTCAACACTAGCTTTAGTTTTCTGGCTATACACTTTCGTTGTCTATAGCCTCCTTGAAAATCCCTACCAAGTAGCTGAACTCTTGTGGATTGGTGGAGTGATAGCAGGATTCATCATGCTAAGCGTTGCAATGATATTCACTGCTATAATTGAGCCACACCGTGGTCTGGAGTCCCTTGTTGAGAAGAGGACAAAGGAATTAGAAATGGCCCGGAAGGAAAGCGACCTCTATCTCTCCATGTGGGTGCATAAGATGGGGAATCTCCTTCAAGGCATTGTTTCGTACTTGGAAATCTTAGCCCGTGAGGAATCGTTGGACAATACATACAGGCAAACTATCGAAACTGCGATGAAACTCAGTAGAGAGTCGACTTTCTTCAATAGACAAGTAGCTACTCTCTCAGAGATAAAGTCCAGTGGTGAAAAGGAGCTTGTTCCCTACAATCTCGAAACCGCAATAGAAAAGGCCCAGGGAACCGTAGAAGAGATGCTCAAGGGAAATAAGTTCAGATTCGAAATCAGTGAGATTCATGATACTTTGCTGGTGCGAGCTGACAATAAACTAGATATCCTGCTCACTAACATATTCGTGAACGAGATACTCTCACGAGAGGATGAAGTTCTGGTCTCTGTAGAGACCATTGTTGTAAGTAACCAGGTGGAAGTCCGAATCGTGACAGATGGAGCTAGACCTACGGACTCTGAACTTGACCAACTGCTGACCACGGATATCCCCGACGCAACAACGCTTAATCTCAATCTGTTCAGTGCACGGCTTCTGCTTGAAAGGTATCACAGTAGTATTGAGTATTTCAGAGACGAGGACCAAGACAGGAATGAGTACGTGATAAGCCTGCATAGGTACGAAGACTAACAAATGTAGAACGAGGGTGTTACTGTTTATTGTCAAACAACAGTGTACTTTTTCCGAAGCTCCAATAATCAGATGGAAACATTGTGATAAAGCCTCAGAGCTCAAAAGATTTCATTGGATTTGCTTTGCTGCTTGAAGATGTTAGCCTCTTAGACGCTGCTCATCAGGTCCTCAACGCTCAAATACGAAATGCGCCTAAATTCACACGTGGATGGGCCGAACTAGCTGCATTCTATAATCGTAACGACTCCTCGGAGGTTGTAGAACAAGTGTTTCAAAAAGGTCTTCAGAAATGTAGGTTTGAAGATATCTTGGAAAGCATCTCTGATATTCGATGCGGATGATGAGGCTAGCCGAAGAAGCCAGAGACGATGAACAATAGAAACCGTCAGTAGTCGATTCGGTGTTAGAAGGAGACTCATATGGCTTTACTATGGGGATGGCGGGCCAGAGGGGATTTTTGGGCTGGCCTTTGGAAATCAAAAGCCAAGAACCCCTGACCATTCCTCGAGTCTGGGGAAACCCCAGCATCTACAAGTTAAGAGCTTCAACGTACACAGAGCAGTTCTGTATACACTGTCGCTCTAGGTGCATCAGATAGAATCTGACACTATACCTGGCTTAGCCACTGGCCCACGTTTCTGTGGATGTGAGTCATGAATTTATAGAGATTGTGGTAAAGGGGGAAATGAGTGAGTCATAAGCCATATAACAGAGGGCCGGTTACCGGAACACAGTCTCAATATTGGGAGTGCGCAACTTGACAAAACCTAAGGAGCAGTATGAAAAGGTATTCAATCTGATAGAGAAACATGAGAATTGGATGAGTAACACCATCAACCTGATTGCCTCTGAGAATGTGTCCTCGCCGGCGGTTAGATCAGCCATCATGTGCGATTTTCGAGATCGTTACGCAGAAGGATGGCCGGGTGAGCGAGTATATGCAGGCTGCAAGTACATAGATGAAGTTGAGTTGAAATGTATAGAGCTTGCGAAAGAGCTATACAATGCACCGTTCGCAGATGTTCGGGCTATATCCGGTGTCGTTGCGAATCTGATGATGTACACAGCTGTGATGAAACCTACAGAGCGGATGATGGCCCTTTCCATCGCTCATGGCGGTCACATCTCACATGCGAGGCGCAGCCTGGGTGGAACTGCGGGAGCTATCAGGGGGCATAAGGTGCAGACTTACGTCTTCGATGAGGAAGAGTTCAACATAGACGTTGACGCAAGCATCGATAAGATCCATCGAGTCGAGGACTCGGGTAAACCAATCGAGTTCCTCCTGTTCGGTGGCAGCGTATTTCCATTCCCCCATCCTGTCGAGGAATTCGTAGAGGTTGCAAAGGAGTACGACATGCGCATCGGCTATGACTCAGCTCACGTATCAGGTCTGATTGCAGCAGGCCGGTTCCAAGATCCACTTCGAGAGGGGGCTGACATCATGACAGCATCTACTCACAAAACACTTCCAGGGCCACAGCATGGAATGGTTCTATCAAAGGAAGAGTTCGGCGACGCAATAAAGCGAGCTGCTTTTCCAGGCATGATGAGCAATCATCACCTCCACAATGTGGCTGGCCTGGCAGTGGTACTAGCTGAGATGGCAGAATTTGGTAAGGAATATTCGGCACAAATCATTGACAATGCACAGGCATTGGCACAGTCACTCTATGAACGCGGTTTGAATGTAGTTGCCGAGCATAAGGGCTTCACCGAATCCCACACAATCCTTGTGGATGTGGCGGATACACCAATGAAGAATGGTAGAAAAGTTGAGGAGGAATTGGAGCGATCCAATATCATAATCAACCGCAATCTTCTGCCCTGGGACAAGAAGATGGGTCGAGACTACAGGAAGCCTGGCGGAATCCGGTTGGGCACAAGTGAAGTAACTCGACTGGGTATGGAAGAATCGGAGATGGACGCAATAGCCGATTTTATCCACCGTGTTGTAGTCAAGGGCGAAGATACCGACAAAATCGGCAAGGAAGTCAAAGCATTCAGAAACGATTTCCAGAAGGTACACTATGCATTTGATACAGATACAGATGCCTACAAATTCATCCGATTCAAATAACTGGATCAACAAACGGTTGAAGCACAGAAGCACTTCTGCCTGAGATGGTGATATGAGAATCAAAGAAGCGCAGGATATGATGCGCCAGATATACTTTGATAGGGATAGTGAGCGGGGCGTTGATTACGCTCTGCTCCGCACTTTTCAAGAGCTGGCTGAATTGAACAACGCAATTATGGAGGGGAAGGAGAAGTTGGTTGCTGATGAGCTTGGAGATGCTCTCGCTTGGGTTTGTTCTCTTGCGAACCTCCTCGATGTGAATCTCGCAGAAGCCTTCTATTCAAAGTATAGTGGGGTATGTTCTAAATGCGGTGAATCACCATGTGTTTGCCCTTAAAAGAGTATAAAGTGAAAATTTCTTCATTGTGATGGCAGCTCCTGTCAAAAATGTTAAAAACGTCCAGATTGCTGGTTTGTTTGGGAGACTGACATAAATGCCCAAGAAACGTAAGAAACGAAGGCGTAGCAGAAGCAGCGGTGAAGGGCCAATGCCATCTGGTGGGGCTGGACTCATCCGATTCTTTGAAGATGAAACCCCAGGAATAAAAGTTGGACCTACTGTCGTTGTTGTTTTTGCAGCAGTCCTGCTTATTGCAACAGTCATTTCCCACATTCTGATTTAAGAAGCATCACATCGTACCGTTTGTTTCCTAAGGGTTATAAACGGTTTAGCGAGCAAAAATGTAACCGACATCGGAGGAACAGAATCCATGAAGATTAAGAACGTGCTGAACAAATACTGCCCACGATGCAATCAGTATACAGAACATAGTGTGTCTCAGTACAAGAAAGGTCGAGAAAGCCCGATGTCCGAGGGAAATAGAAGGATGGAGCGAAAACTGAAAGGCTACGGATCTTTCCCCAAGCCAATTCAGAAGAGATTCGCTAAAACTACGAAAAAGGCGACCTTGAAGTATACATGTCGAGAATGCGGTCATACTATTCAGAAGAAAGGTATGAGAATTAAGAAGCTCGAAATTGTCCGCGCATAAAACACGCTCCGCTTCGATAGAGTTATAATATCACGGATGTCAATCCGTAGTTAAGCCCCAGAGGGGTGTTTTTCCCTTTCCAGGCTACCTCAAAGATTAGTTAAATGGGAGATTAACCATAGATGCCAAAGGAATTCGTTCAGCAACCTCGGTCTAGATTCTTGCGTGTCAAGTGTCTTGACTGTGAAGAAGAACAAATCATATTCGGCAGTGCAGCAACCGAAGTGAGATGTCTAAAGTGCGACAAGGTCCTTGCCAAGCCCAGTACGGGCAAAGCAGAACTGACGCCCAACGCAAGAGAGATAGAAGTACTTCCTTGAAGGAATACTAACGAATAGTATGGAGACATGATGATAGATGGTCCTTAAGCGTGCCGAATGGCCTGCACCAGATGAATATGCAGTAGCCGTTGCGACAAAGGTAGCACCTTATGGTGCATATGTAGAATTGCCCGAATATGGAGATAAAGAGGGATTCATACATATTTCCGAAGTCAGTAGCACGTGGGTAAGGAACATCCGTAATCATATTCACGAAAATCAGCGTATTGTTGTTCGAGTCCTAGACGTAGACAAGCGGAAAGGGCATATAGATTGTTCACTCAGACGTGTCTCTGACGAGGCGAAAAGAGCGAAGAACGAAGCTTGGAAAAGAGCCCAAAAGGCAGAAAAGCTTCTCGAAATAGTTGGCGAAAAAACTAACAAGTCTCTAGAAGAGATATATGAAGAAATTGGATGGCCATTAGAAGACAACTATGGTGAAATCTACAAAGGTCTTGAAATGGCATCAGTGGAAGGAAAAGAAGCGCTTGAGGATATAGACACCAGCAAGAAAATCAAGGACCTTGTTGCCGAGCTTGCTGCTGATAGAATCGAGATTCCCTCCATTGAGATTGATGGCGAGGTAAGTATCCGTGTGCCTGGCCCGGGCGGCGTGGAAGTCATAAAGGACGCACTTAAGGAAGGCCTTGAAGTTGCCAAAGGCCGTGAGAATTCTTCTCTTGATATCTACACACTGGGATCCCCACGATACAAATTGCGCATAGAGAGTCTCAACTACAAAGAAGGCGAAGATCTTCTTTCAGACGTTCTTCAGCAAATCCGGACCAAAGTCGAGAAAAGCAATGGCTCGATGGAGTTCAAGCGGAAGTAGGCGTTGAAAATGACTCATCTTTTCAAATGTAAGAAGTGTTCCAGATATACTCTTGATAGTGAAACATGTCCTCACTGTGGGGGTGATGTGGGAAACCCACATCCTGCCAGATACTCTCCGCAAGACAAGTATGGCGAGTACAGACGAGCAGCAAAGAGAAAAAGCAAATCTGACTTACAGTGAATTTCGCAAGTCTCTCTGTCGTTTTTAATTCTACCAAATTCATTGATAACCGGCTACCCATAGAGAGTGAAGGATACCAGCCCGAAGCGTACACATTACAGCTCCAGTTTTGACTGACATCCTTCTGCTAGACCATGTATGGGTGTCAGAGTAGGTTTAATAGAGATCAACGGGAGTCCAGAAAGTCTTCCATTCTGAAGTGAATGTTGGTTCACCACTTCTGATGTTGTTCCAGAAGAGGAAGCGTAGCTGGTAATTCATTCCTGGATTCATGGTCGTATCCTGTGCTTCACCGCTATCTAATGGAATCAGGAATTCGGTGAAGTGCTCGCCACCAGCAAGTTCAGTGGAATTGCTACCACTGGAGTCTGCTGACCATTCTCCATCATAGCCTACATAGCCGTCATAGTATTGCTGTCCACTATAGTTCGCTACACGGATATCTGCTTGATCGGGTTTGTCAAGTGGAGCAACCTGGAAGCCGATTGCATCCTCTGTGTTAGTGTAGTTGTTCATTTTGATGCCATAATAGACATGGGTTGAATTTGCAGCGGAGTATACTGATGCGTCGTATCCGCCACCAAATACAACATCAAACTTACTGAAATCCTCTTCGGCATCAGATAGGGCTCCATCCATGGAAACATCCGATAGGGGGTTCTTGTCTGGTACCCAATCAGCTCTGCTTCTGTTCAGCCATTGGTAGTACATATCGTAGTTGATTTCATATATCTTGACGGTACCCCATGGTGAGCTATAGTGAGGGGGTTCAAAGGCACCATGCAGATTTACTGGCATATGGGACGTCCATTTCTGGTTATTGATGTACGATCGATCCGTTGTATCTAGGCTAACCCGACCCTGTGGCAAGCCCATAGTTTGAGCTTCTTGAGCAGACTTCGGCTCACCGTAGCTAAGCAACTTGAAGAGTGTAGATGAATAGAAGGGCTCAAGCGTGGCCTCGCTTTCTTCAGTATCTGGTGTTGAAGGATCATCACCCAGATACGTCTCATCATCTATGACAGACGTTCCAAGCCTATCTTCTGCAATCCTTACCATCCATGGCCATTTTCCTTCATCTCCACCAAGACCAGGAACACTATGCCCCCAGTAAACCAAAACATGAGTGGCGTTCCACGTCTTGAATACACGTAATGATTCCGTCAAATTAAGGGCCATGAGGGCATATCCCATCTTTGCAATCTGCGTGCTATTGAATGTCGCATTATCAACGATGGTTTGTGTTCCTCCGGCTCCTCTCAACCAGTAGCCATAGTCCCACCAGCTGGCAACGATGGCATCCTCAGGCAAAGTGTGCCGCACATATGTCATTGCAGTTTGCCAATCTGTACGTTGTGTATCAGAATCCAAGTTAGACGCTGCAAATTCAGGATTCTGAACTTGGTTTATGGCATATTGAACACCAAGCACCAGATTGACGGTAAGAAGAAGTCCAACGAAAGCATAAGCGGCAAGGGCATGTTCGGATGTAAGGGACTTGCTCATCCTGAATCGCCGTCTTTCAAACACAGTTTTTTCGGTTACAATCTTCGCGAAAGGTGAAAGTGCGCGATTGACAGCTATTGCAGAAAGCACTGCAACACCCGGAGCAAGGATAAGCGAAAGACGAATCATGCTACCGGCAAAGTATACTGAAGCAAGCCCATACAAGATGATTAACCAATCTTCGTCTCTCCCTCTCTTAAAGGCAAAATACATCCCTAAGGGGAAGAAAAAGATTAGAACAAAAATCGTTTGATAGAAACTACTCCATGGACTAGGAAGGTGCTCGGCAACCGAAGCGAATATCCGTTCGTCCAATCGATAGAAGGGATTAATCGCCGTTACGAATTTACCACCCAGCGTAATTAAGGGATTTGTGTTATAGGGAGTGATGGTAAGACTTCGACCACCTGCGTAGATCAAGTAGCTTGCAACAGAAACAACAGAGGTAATCAGACCCAAACCGATTGAGCGCATATGGGGAGCAAGAGCTTCAGCTGTTGCTTGTCGATAAGCACCAATTCTCAGCCAAATTTCATATCCAACAAGCAGAAATCCTACACCAATCGGTAAAAGTATAGAAAATGAGGTTAGATCATTGAATCCATTTCTAGGAACAAGGCCACCTAGGAAAATTCCCAACGAGATGGTTAGTACATAGGATGAAAGAAGTCGTTTGCTGTATCTACCTATCAATAACATAACAAATGCATATACGGCAAACAAATCGAGTAGAAAATTACCTGCACCCCAAGATGCTCGGAGATAGGCTAATGAGAGGCCAGCCATAACACCGGACGAAAGAGAATCTCTCCGAATGGCACGGGTAAAGAAATAGAGTCCTAAGACAATAGCAAAAACACCTATGCATTCGTTGTCATAGAAACCAGCGACGGTTCTCTGGATGAAAGCGGGCATGAAAGCCATAAATAATGATGAAAGAAGACCAACTGTGTTATTCGAGATTTCTTTTCCGAGGAAAAAGGCAATAATAGTAGTAAGAGCTCCCATCAAGGCGGGCATAACTAAGGAAACATACTTGACGCTGACACTGATTCCCAGGCTATTCGCTAACATATAGAAGAAAGCACTGGTGAATGGAACACCTATGTAGCTTGTCTTTGTCATGTTGCGACCATATGGGACCCATGTAGAATCATCATACCAGTTGAAGAAAGCTCCATAACCATGATCCGCTATATATTCAGTAACTCGAAGTTGAAACCAAGGGTCAAAAGCGCGAACCAAAGGCTGAGCATTAATAAGCGGGGCCAAGCGTAAACCTAGTGCGGCAAAAAATATGAGGGTCAAAGCGATGACTAACATAATTGACCCACGGCTAATCTCAGCCCGGGGTTTATGGAACGCTCTTCTGAAGAATCTCCCAGCAGACCTTTTGAATCTACTAAATCGTGACATGAAATATACTGTCTCCTTTGTGCCTCGGATTCAAGCGAGGAAATCTTGGGCCTGCTAAAAAGGTTGCTGTTAGTTCTACTGTTGTACGTTGAAAACAGAATGACAGAATACGAGAAAGAATGCAATTCAAAGAGGAAAGGAATAGAAAGAGAATGCAAGTGCCATGAATTGGTGTGCAGAAAGAGAAGGAATGGAGGGGAACTCCCCATTCCAGCTCAATATTTCATCCTCTAAAGAGAATCGATATACTCAGCGTAGCCGTTGGCATCCATCAAGTCTTCTAGCTCATCATCGAGAGCAGATGGCTTGAGCTTGAACAACCAGCCTTCACCGTAGGGATCCTCATTCAGCAATTCGGGGGCATCCTCTAGGTCACCATTGATTTCGATAATCTCTCCGCTCAAAGGAGAATAGATTTCCGATGATGCCTTCATTGACTCAACGAATCCGCATTCATCACCAGCATTGATTTCGTCCCCCGCACCAGAGACTTCGACGAAAGTTATCTCATGTAGTGAGTTCTGGGCATAATCAGTTATGCCGATGGTCACGAGGGCATTTTCGATTCTCGCCCATTCATGCTCTTCACTGTAATACAGCCCATCTTTTATTTCGGTGTCTTCACTCATTTTAGTCCACCACTTTATAGTTGACAACTGACAGCTATATGACAGTTACCATATTACGATTCTCTTGACATACCATACTTATCGGTGTCATAGAAAGGCCAAGATACAACTTCTGCTTCTCTGAGCCGCTTGTAAATATCGACATCTACAACGTCGCCCTTGTCTACTGATCCAGGAGTGACATATGCCATGGCAATTCCCTTGTCCAAGATAGGCGAGGGTATACCGCTTGTAATGTGGCCGATTTCCGTATTATCATGAAAGACCTTGTAATCTTGCCTTGGAATGCCACGTTCCTTCATAACAAGACCGATTCTTGTTTTGTCTACACCGGATTTCTTTTGTTTCTTTAGCGCATCGTATCCAATATAATGTGGAGATACTTTGAATTTCACAGCAAAGGGAATCCGAGCTTCAATGGGTGTAGTTTCCTCGTCAAGTTCATGGCCATATAATACAAACCCGGCTTCCAATCTTGTAGAATCACGTGCACCGAGCCCACAGGTTTTGATTCCTAAATCTTCACCTTCCGAAAGAATACCTTCCCAGAATGATGTTGCTTTTTTCTTCCCTTCATCAGTATAGGGGGTATCAAGTAGAAGAATCTCGCCACCATCCTCTCCAGTATATCCTGTGCGACAAAGATAGGTGCTATGGCCCAGAATATCAACAGGATTGCAGCTGAAACGAGATGTCTCATTTACGTCAATCTCAGTAATGCGGTTTAGTAAATTGAGGGCTTTTGGACCTTGAATCGCAATCATCACAATTTCACGAGACCAATCTTCTACATCGACCTCAAAGTTGTTTGAATGCTTCTTCATGTGATTCCAAATCTTAGGCCCGTTAGCTGCATTAGTAATCCAGATGTACTTGTTATCTTCGATTCTGTACAGCATAAGATCATCATGAGTTCCTCCTTCTGGATTAAGGCAGGTACTGTATTGCCCTTTATTCACCTTCAATTTGGAAACATTATTGGTTGTGAGCCGCTGGAGGAACTCTGCCGCTTCCACGCCTTCAATGTGAAAACGATACATATGAGACGTGTCAAAGATACCGACATCTTCTCTAACAGCCATATGTTCTTCCCGGATAGATGAATAGCGAACAGGCATTTCCCAGCCAGCGAAATCAACTACGTCACCGTTAGCTTTGTGCCAGTCATACAGGTGAGTGCGCTTGAGACGATCATTCATAGTGCATCATCAGCTTCTAGCTCTAGCCTCATACACTAGGTTTTATTTTCTTCTTTTTGACCATTTCGTTGGGTTGAGATTGTATGGAGAAATGCATCGTTCAATTGGACGGCATGGAGATAGGGGGCGGTGCAGAAGTTCGAGTTATGGGAGTGCTTAATGTTTCTTCAGAGTCGTTCTACAATAACTCGGTTGCATCGGAAGACAAAGAGATAATCTCCTTAGTTAAGAAGATGGAGGAAGCGGGCGCAGATGTCATTGATGTTGGGGGAGCATCTAGTGCTCCGACATCCATCTATGGGACAGAGAAAATCTCAATTGAAATGGAAATGCAGCGAATCGACCACGCTATGGAAATCCTAGATTCATGCACTGATTTGCCAATTTCTGTTGATACCACATCGGCATCTGTCGCAGAGCTGGCTCTAGAGAAGGGGGCATCAATGGTGAACGATATTTCAGGACTGAAGGAAGATGCGGATATGGCATCATTGGTGGCACAATATGGGGTTCCGGTCATACTAATGGCACATTGTAGTAGAGGTTGCACAGATGTAAATAGTTCTACTAGCGCACTGAGAGAAAGCATCAATATAGCTGCAGATGCTAGAATAGACCGGAAGAAGATAATAATAGATCCAGGAATAGGGTTTGGAAAACCCGCTAACGTAGATTTCGCAATTATCAAGAACCTCCATCAGTTTCTTGAGATAGGGCAGCCTCTATTGATTGGAGTCTCTCGAAAGGCATTTCTGGGCAGCTTGCTTAATCAACCAGAACCGGCCAATCGACTTACAGGAACTATAGCGGCTACCGCAATAGCTGTCAACAAAGGCGCAGATATTATTCGAGCGCATGACGTTGCAGAAGCAGTAATAGCCAGCCAAGTTGGCCTTGCTATCAAGACAGCCACATAGTCTGGAGATTAGAGTTTAGAAAGCCAAGAAGGTGAGCCAATTTTTGAGATGGGAAGCATGGAAACCGCACTATCAGGAAATTGCCTTAAGACTAAATCTTGATACAGAGGCAGATCAAAGGGCAACTGAAACCTTGCATCAACTTCTTGTTGATACAAATCCAGAACCCATGCTACAGAGACTGAAATCCATAATTAGGGGGAATGATGTTGTTGTATGTGGGGCAGGTCCCTCTCTCCATAGACATCTGGAGGAGGTAACAACGAATCCAAGGATGTCTCAAGCCGTTTTTGTCGCTGCAGATGGGGCTGCTTCTGCATTTCTTGAAATTCGAAAGACTTGTGATATTATTGTCACTGATCTCGATGGCGATAGAAACGATATAGGTGAGATGATACAAGAAGGGGCCTTGGC